>CAZDTI010000285.1:0-11349 GCA_964508085.1 uncultured Saprospiraceae bacterium
TTAAAGCCCAATAGAATCCCAATAATTAATGTTAAAAAATAGTTGTCCGGCTTAATAAAACAATAATATTACAAAACATTACTCTCGTTTGAAAAATATTGTACAAAAAGGTAAAAGCTTTTTAGTATTTAGAAATAAAAGTATATATTTATAACGTCAATATTAGTTGATACAACAAAATTAAAACTAAACTATTTTTTCATCCCAAGATCAGGTTTACTCACCTGTTTTAATCCTATGTGTTCAATTGTGATTGTTTCAACAATCAAGTTTTTCTTTTAGAGATCGAACCTAACTTACTATCACTGTTTTTATTTTAGACGTATTGAAAGTGTATGCTTTTGGTGTAGGTCTACTGCTCGTAACATTACATATGCAAGTGACTTATTACTTTGCTGAAGAGGCTTAGTAGTAGAGGGCTGCTGTGCGGTAATGTGAAGCAAGAAATAGAATAATCAACTTTTTTACTAGGGCAATAGAGGTTACTTGCCTTGACGCAGCGGTTTTTAAGCCGTGCCTGTGTCGAGCTTGTATACTCATGATAATTTTACAATAGTATTGTTGCGAATTCATTGAGTTGTTACTTAATGGAGTTCGATGTTTATGGCTTTCACCGAAATCAGCTGCAAGTAGTGCCTGCGGTTAGAGGGGGCGTTATATACTGAATACATAAATACTGTTGATGTTGCAATGGAGTTTATATGTGTGATTTTCACATGTCTATGTATATCTAAGCTCTTGACTTGGATGATTTTTTTAACTTAAATCGAATTAATATGAAAAACATTAAAATGTATTTTCTATTGAGTCTATTCTTTGGACTTAATGGGATGTTATATGGACAACAATGTACCATAAACGAACTTAGGAATAGCATAGAGGGCAAATGGCTATTCGGTATAACTCTTGATGCTGATGATATAGATGATGTGGTGGAACTTTTATGTGAACAAGTACCAATCCCACCTTCAGGAATAGATTTCTACACTGGTTCTTGGCCTGAGATAGATTACCAAGACCAATCCAGCAGCGGTTGGGATCCGAGTAATCACCTGGAGAATCTAACAGAATTATCTGAAGCCTACGCGTTAGAAGTTACTTTTAATCAGGCTTGTGGTGGAAATAATTACACTCAGAATGACTTGGAAAATGCCATAATAAATGGGCTAAAATTTTGGTATAATTACTCTACAAATCCGACTTGTAATCCTGCCCCTTGCCCATGTGCAACCGCTTGCCCTTGTAGTGGAAGCTGGTTTAAAAACTCTATCGGCAAGCAGATAGAATTACAGAGAATAGGGGTTTTGTCATGGGACTTTTTGTCTACCAATACAGAGGATGTAAATGGAATGACACTTTTAGAACATATCATTAATGATCTGGCTAATAACCCTTCTGACTGTGATGACTCCGATATATATACTGGCGCTAATCTGGCAAATACCGCTGGAAGTATGCTGGTCAGAGGAGTATTGTTAGGAGACGAAACATCAATAAACGAAGGTTTGGATGCCTTAAGTCTTGCTTTGGAATTTGCTCCTGAGCCTGATAATGAATCTATCCAACAAGATTACTCCTTTCACCAACACGGAGCATTATTGTACAATGGTGGCTATGGTTTGTCTTTTTTGGAAGTTGCAGCTCCATGGGCAGCAACTATTCGTGATTGTTCGAATTATGGATTAAATGGAGGAGAAGAACGGCTGGTAAATCTAGTTCTGGAAGGGTATCGTAGAATGACCATTGCCAATAACACAGATTACTGTGCTAATGGAAGGAATATAGTAAGACGTTACCCTAATAATAATGCAGCTATACCTGACTGGGTGATGGACTGTCTTGTTTATATGACTGAAGGGACACCAGAGGAATCAGAACTTTCGATTATGCGAACGAATATGAGCTCTGGAAGTTTACAGGATTTAACAGGTAACAAATATTTTTGGAAATCTGATTATGTTAGCCATATGGAGGCCGGATCATACTTTTCTTCTGTTCGAATGTCTTCAGGTAGAACCATCGGAACCGAAAACGAGAGCGACGAAAATCTATTGGGTTACTGGTTGCCCTTTGGCTGTACTTTTATTTATGAAATGGGAGATGAGTATATTAGATATGATGGATCGGGTAGTCAAACTTCTGCTGGTAATTATATCAATATATTTCCTCAATGGGATTGGGCGAAAGTACCTGGTGTTACCAGCCCTAACATAGTGCCGCCTTTAGATGATGAGGGGCCTTGCCCTGACATATCCACTAATGATGCAAACTTTGTTGGTTCTGCTGGGAATGACAATCATGGAGTGTCTGCTATGCGAGTACAAGATTCGTATAGCTATGGAGGTAATGACTGTAATAGTAACTCAGGAAGTATGAGCGCCAAAAAATCATGGTTTCATTTCGGAGAAGAAATAGTTGCTTTAGGAACGAATATTACCGGAACCGATCTGCATACGACCATTAATCAGTGTCTGATGGATGGAGGAGCTGTAACTATTAATCAAACCAGTGGATCAAGTACAATTGTAGCTGGAACGTCTGAAACCAATTATACTGCTGTTAACTCGATTACCCATGATGGTATTGATTATATTTTTCCTAACCCGACGGATATAAATATTAGTACTCTTGAAGGAACAGGAGACTGGGAGGATATAGCTTTGGGAGAGGGAGACTATGATGATGATTTACGGGAAAACATATTTAAAGCCTGGATACCTCATACAGGAACAGGGGGGCAAGGCAACTCTTACCTCTATATCATAAACCCAGACCAACAATATTCTAATAATATTTCAGAACTTTTACCCGATAACGATCATATCCATGTAGTTAAAAAAGATCAACTAGGGGGGGATTTGGTAGGCGCTGTTTTTTATCCTAGCGGATTCCCCAATCCAATGGCTGTGGATGTAGGGGATGATGTAAATTCCGCACTTACGTTTTTACCTGACCATCAATGCGCTTTGTTTTATACAGAAAGTAAGTTGGAAGTCTGCATCTCCTCACCTGGTAGGGAGCATAACGTGATTAATCTTACGGTTAATGGCAATGTTAACCCCATCGTATTCAATTTGCCAGATGGAGGTGGGCATAATGATGGTACTAGCGAATGTATAAGTTTTTCGGATTTCAATATTTGCGGTGCTACCAGTCCATTAGAAGTCATTTCTGTTTTGGATATACCAGGAGCTATTTACAACTGGACCTCATCGTCTCCAGGTGTGTTTTTTTCAAATAATATGGCGGCATCGCCTACGATCACTTTTCCATCTACAGGAGATTATGAAATTTCTCAAACGATTACTCTTAATGGAAATTCAGTAAGCACTACAAAAGAAATAACAATTGTAAGTACTGAGGAGCCCTTAGAAATAACTTCAACAGAAATTGACCCTTGTAATTATGTCTGGAATTTCAGTATTAATCAAGAAGATGCTTTTAGCCACCTCTGGTCAGTCAATATAAATGGTGTTACCCAAACATCAACAGATTTGAGTCCAGATTTTATGTTTGAAAATTCAGGAATCCATGTTGTAAATTATACGGCTACTGATGCCTGCGGAAATAATAGAAGTACAACTAGAATAGTGAAGATCATTATTAATTCAATCCCTCAGCCAGCATTAACGAGTATAGAAGACGATAACTGTGAGAATATTTTTACGTTTTCGGCTTCGTTTCCTGGTACTTACACTGGGAATTTGATAGCTCATCTATGGGAAATCGAACCTAATAGCGGTACTAATGCTGAAGATGCTGTTTCTGTAGAAGAAAGCCCGACTCATGTTTTTACAGTGGCTGGTGATTATACGGTCACCTATATGGCTACAGACGACTGTGGAAACATAGGAAGTAATGAACTGCAAGTAACCGTAACGAATGCGCAAAGTGCAGAGACACCTATACTAAGCTCCACGGAAGCTGCCGCTTGTCCATCTAGCTTTACTTTTACTGCCGAAAACAACGAAACGGCAGTAATGCACTTTTGGGATTTCGGTGATGGAACGCCCTTGGTAAGTACAGATGAATTAACGATTGCTCATAACTATATTGAGGTGGGCGAGTATACGGTCTATTATAGTGCAATGTTTGCCTGTGAAGTCAGGGTTTATGGAACTTTAGAGGTAGAAGTTGAGGCAGTAGCTCCTTCTCCTATCGCTGATTTTGATGCTACTCCAAATGGTCCTTGTGGCATTATTGATTTTACAAACACCTCTTCTGATGCTGATAGCTACGCCTGGGATTTTGGAGATGGAAATACGAGTACTCAGGAAAATCCCAACAATAACTATTCAACTTCAGGAAGTTACACTGTTGAACTTGAAGTGAGTAATGATTGTGGGGCAGATGTAGCAACGCAATCCATAAATGTTACAGTGGAAACGCTAAACGCTGGCTTCACTGCAACACAAAACTGCCTTGAATATACCTTTGTGAGTGACGATCCCACCGCTGGTACCCATTCTTGGGATTTTGGAGATGGAAATACTGCTGGCGATGTTTCAACTGTTAATCATACTTTTGCAGAAGGATCATTTACCGTTACACATACTGTAACCAGCAACTGTGGGCCTGTAAGTGAAATGGTGGTTGTCAATCCAATAACCTGTACCAGCATCTGCAACGATTGCCCATCAGGAGGCACCGAATTTGATGGTGGTACTGGTATGACAGCAAGTAGTTTAGGCTTAGGAAATTTAAGTAATGAATGTATTTCGATTTCAGGAAAAGTAATTATTGATAACAGTTATACCTGGAATGGTGTGACGGTATACCTTAATGCTGGTGCAGAAATCGAAGTGGATGGTAACCTAACATTTACGGTTGAAGATTGCACCTTTGAAGGCTGTGAGCAAATGTGGAATGGCATACTTGTACAAGGAAATTCAACATTACTCATGGATAATAGTACGGTAAGAGATGCACAGTATGCCGTAACGAAAAGCGGTAAATCTCAAATTTCACTAACGTTGAATAGCTTCGAAGATAACTTTATTGGCTTGCGGGTATTGTCTCCTTTAAGCACACAGACAACCACTATTAATGGTAATACTTTTCAGGGTAGCAATAATGGGCTCTTAGCACCTTTTCAAGGACAAACTCCTAGCCCCGGTACAATTGCCAAGGCTGCCATATTTGCTTATCATACTAATCTGATTTATGACGGTAGTTTTGCTAGTAATGAGTTTATAAATATTGAAAACGGCTTCATAGCTGAATATTCACTGGTCTCTATTAAGGGCACCACCTTTATTGATTTGATAAATGGCAACGAAGAATATGTCTATCAACCCAATAATTTAGATTGGCTAACTTCGGTATCAGGGCATGCCATACTAACCGTCAACTCATGGGGAAATATTTCAGGTAATTCTATTTCTAACATTCATACTGGAATTCTTGTTGATCATGGAAGAGTAAAATTAGAGGGTAACGCAATAGATAATATTCATACAGGAATTCACGCTCGAACAGTTTGGAATTTTGGTAATGAAATAAAAGACAATACCATTTCCAACTTCAGGACTTTTGGAATCCGAGGCTTTATTAAAGGGAAAGGCATTCTATCTATTTACTTTAATGATTTGACCTCAGCTTCTTCTGTATTAGCCGCGAATGAAGACAGAGTGGCTATAGCTATAAGTAGTGCCATTGTTGACAGTAAAATTAATGGACAAGTAATGGATAACACCATTAATATGGAAAGTCTGGGGTCAGGTATCTCTATCCTAAACGTTGGAGGTCTTCCTGTTCAACGAAACGAGATTTCATACTCCTATTCCTTACAGAATAACCCTAATGAACTATTTGGAAGCATCAAAGTTGAAAACTCACACCAAAATAATATCACACGAAACGAAATGGAGCTGGCCTCAATAACGCCTGCGGGTACGGACGAACGCCTAGTCGGTCTTGAGGTAGAAGCTTCTCATAGCGGTAATTATTGTTGTAATGAGATCACGGGTACCGCCTACGGAATGACTTTCAGAGGAATGGCCAACTCTTCTAAAATATGGTCTAATGAACTTACCGGGCATGACAACCTTGGACTTTATTGTCCCGCAGGCACACAGATAGGAGTGCAACCGCACCGAGGGAATACCTGGGACTTTACTGTTAATGGAGCAAGGCATGATGGAACAGTTTTCGAAATTGCAGAGTCAGTTTTTCAAATTGAAAGTAATCCACCGCTCGCTTCAATGTGGCCAGGTAATCCAGTGCCTTCTTCAGGGTGGTTTGTTCCTGAAAATGGGAATTCTTCAACTTCTTGCCCAAGCCTGTTAGTATGTCCTAAATACTATATCGCTGAACAGTGGCCTCCAAAAGGTGGAGGTGGAACAGTGGGGCTACAAGAACCAGGAAATGAAGGCATTTTATATACAAGAGGACAGTTTAATCAAGGTGCTTTTGGTGCCACGCTTAACTGGGAAGGGCAGCGTAACTTATACGCTCAATTATTGACGGAGCCTGCCTTTTCCAACTACCACCCAAGCATCGATTCTTTTTATCAGGCCAATGCTTATTCTAATATCCAGAAGTTATATGAGGTAGACGAATCCATAAAAGATTTACATGCCTTGACAGAGACAGAAGAAGAGGATATGGCGGTATGGCAGGAAGAACTGGATGAAATGCTGGGCCAAATTGAAGCGCTTTATGCTGAATATGCTAAACCGAATGCCGATCATACCGCGCTAAATAATTCAATGAATTACCTTCAGGGGAGGGTAACTGATAATCTTAATGATTTGATGGCCCAGCAGGAAAACTTGCAAGAGACTAAGATCAATAATATTCCAGCGACAGAAGTGTTGAATACGACTTTAGGTGTCGGAACCGTTTATGAAGCCAATGAAAAAGCAGTCAATACTATTTATTTGAATACGGTTGCTAAAGACATTTTTACTTTCAGTAGTGCGGAGAAAAATGCATTAGCAGCCATCGCTTTTCAATGTCCTTTTACAGATGGCTACGCCGTCTATCGAGCCCGGGCTATGTATCGTCTTGTTGAGCCTGGTATTTCCTTTAATGACGATTTGTTATGCGCTGTGGCACAAGGTAGAGAGCCAAAAGAGCAAGCAGTAGAAATATTAAAAGAACCTGTGTTCTCTATTTCGCCAAACCCAGCTAATGAAGAACTTAACTTGCAAATTACTCCACAGGTAGTTAATTTGAAATTGGATTTACGAAGTATTACCGGAGAATTGCTTAAATCTTTAACTATTGCTTCCAGGCAAACAGACTTGAGCATGAATACGGCAGACTTACCCGCTGGAATTTATTATATTAGTGTTTCTGATACCGAAAGAATATTAGAGACACAGCGGGTCATTATTATTCATTAATTTTTATTTTATTATTGGAGCCAGATTTTTTCTGGCTCCAATTAAAACCTTTATTTGCCTATGAGAATATTTTTAGCTGTATTATTTCTTATTTCTTTTTTTTATACTTCTCGTGCGCAGCAATACGACAACACTTGGCTCTTGGGCTATAGCGGTGGCTCACCAGACACCACTTTTGGAATCTCAAACCTAACTTTCGATGACTACCAACTTCGAATAAGAAGCCATCAGACCGACTTTAACCTCTTCCCAACTGACATAGACTTTCGTCAAACCAATACTAATATTTCGAATGAAGGAGGTGACTTACTTTTCTATTTCAATGGCCTTTATATAGAAGACAATACCTTTCAAATCATGGTCAATGGGGATTCTATAAACGCTTATGACGAAGATACATTTGGTTATGGTCTACCACAAGGAGGTGCAATAATTCCTTTTCCGAGCCATGACAATCAATATTTACTCTTTAATTCATTCTTTGATTGGATCCCGATTCCTGGCGTTAATTATGAAGGGCTTGAGTTTTATTATTCTATTATAGATATGGCTGGGAATAATGGTTTAGGCAAGGTTATCTTAAAAAAGGAACTTTTAATTGCAGATACCATTACTCTCGGAAAGATTGTGACCACACATCATGCAAATGGTCGAGATTGGTGGATACTAATAAATGAAAGAATTTCTAACAACTATTATACGGTTTTAGTGAATCCGAATGGTCCACAGCTACAGGAAAAACAAGCCTTAGGGGATACCATCAATGATGACTTAGGGCAAGCAAGGTTTTCGCCGGATGGTAGATATTATGTTGTTTATAATTCAGTAAGTAATACAATCGGTTCTTTTTTAGACATCTATGATTTTGATCGTTGCACAGGTTTGTTAAGTAACCCTATTCATGTTGCCTTTAATGACGGCCCTATAGCCGCAGGTATGTCGATCTCCCCCAATTCTCAGTTTGTTTATGTCAGTTCAGGGATTTTCCTATATCAATACGATCTCTGGGCTGACGATATAGAAGCAAGCAGAGTCATCATTGCTGAATATGACGGTTTCGTAGACAACCTTAATCTTCCAACCACCTTTCATCAAATGCAGCTAGCTCCTGATGGGAAAATATACATGTCTTGTAGCAGCGCCACGTTCTACCTCCACGTCATCCACAACCCCAATGAAAAAGGTCTTGCTTGCAACTTCGAGCAGCACGGCATCGAGCTTCCTACCCGCAATGGTTTCTCTGTACCCTATCATCCCAATTATCGGCTTGGTCCTATAGATGGCAGTTTTTGCGATACATTGGGAATTGATAATGTTCCTTTTGCTGCTTTTCGTCCCGATCAGGATACTTTGGAAGATTTGCAATTTGAGTTTACCGATTTGTCTGCTTACGAGCCTACAGACTGGCATTGGAATTTTGGAGATGGTACTACTTCGCAGGATACCTGTCCGGTGCATACTTTTCCGGCTTATGAGAACTATGAGGTTTGTTTGACAGTGAGTAATGCTAATGGAGAGGATACTTATTGTAAAACAATATATTTACAAGTTGTGGGGACGGAGGAATTTGTTGAGGAAGATGGTATTTTGGTTTATCCGAATCCGGCGAGTGATAAAGTTTATTTGGAGCGTAGGGATGGTGCTTTTTCTTATTGGGATCGGGTGGAGTTGATAGATGTGAATGGAGGGGTGTTGGGAAAGTGGCGTTATGTGAATGTGTTGTCGGTGAAGGAAGTGCCAGATGGTTTGTATGTATTGCGACTTAGGAAAGGAGAAGAGATTTGGACGAAGAAAATATTGATTGTTCATTAATCAGTTTTATGAGGCAGTATTACGAATAGAAATGGTATTTAAAGCGCGTCCTTGCAAAGTAAGAGAGTTGGTTTCAACCGACTCTCTTCTTTGTATTTTAGGAACTTGATAAAATAAACGTTAAAGGATTTATGAGAGAGCAAGAACATTTGATAAAATCAATATATGTTTTTACCTTCCGACTTTTCTACAATAAGCTAGCAATGATATATGTCAAAAATCCCTATAAAAATAAAGATCGCTTTAGTAGACACTCTTATAAGGCAAGAGAATCTTTTTGGGGTTGATTATGATGAAACGATTATAAAATTCCTTGCAGATATTTGGCCTCTTGATGAGATGAATTCTGAGGATAGTCGGTTTCAAACCGCCAGAGGAGACGCTATTCAGCATTTAGTAAATAATGACGATTGGGAGTTTGATTATTTATTGAAAGAAAGGTTTAGCCTTATTAACAACGATGATGAGTTATTCATCCGATTCATTAATACTACTGTTCGTCCAAAATATCGTGAATCAGAGGATGAAATAATGAAGTTCGTTCTATTAATTAAACCGCACTTAGAAGAAGTTGGTTACACGTTAGAAATACAGAGTAGTGATGATTCAGGAAGTCCAATTTACAAAGTTATTAAATTGGCAGACTCATCAGATGCTCCAATAGATGTAGAGGAGAATAAGATTCCTTTTTTCGTAACTAAGGAGCCAAGGGGAAGACATAATTCGTATAGGTCCCACCCCGGCCCTGAGGAATTTCCTGCCTTTGTTTTAGGCAAAGATTTTATTGATATGTACTGCATCTAAACGCCCCCTTGTCCGCATATTTCTATGGTGCCGTTCATTATTTCAAATGAAATATTCTATTTGAGGGTTACCTTATTTAGTAAATTAGATATACTAATAGAGAAATACCTTTATTGCTAGATTTAATTAGGCAATTAATATACATTCTCATGAGACCATTAATTTTAGAATAGTCTACGAGGAAACTATTGTTTTGATCTCTGTACGTTAAAAATAAAATAATGCCCCATTTTAATAAGCTATTTATCCCTATTCTATTTGTAAACCTGTTGTTCTGTATTTCAATCAGCGCTCAAAATGATTATTATAATAGACTACAAGAATTAACGAACACTTCAGCATCTGGTGCAGATGCTCGTTTTAAGCATGTTCTACGCACCGAGTTTTCTCAACTCACTAACGCAAATGCAAACGGAATAATTGGTAATTATGTTGGTCTAAGTACAAAGGATAAAACATTATCATTTGCATATAATTTCATAAGAGAAAAGAGTATTCTTGAATTAAATTTTTCAGGAGGAATAAACGATAATATTGCTGGTGTTTTTGCTGAAGACAAACTAAAATCAAATGCAAGGATAGGATTCAAATACAATAGAGTGTTTGGGATAAATAAGCTTGCCCTTAATCACACTCAAGTAAGAGCCATTAGTGAAGAGTTAAAAACATTACATGACGCACACAGTCTTAGTGTTAATAAGTACACGATTGAATTAGAGAAATTACAAAAAGACCTTAGTAAGAAAATACAGGATTCATTAGCTTTAGATAAAAAATACAAACTCATATTTGTTGGCCAAAAAGACCTTCCAATAGATGTAATAAAAGATGCGACATTAAAATTACAAAAAAGTATCATTGAATCTGAGATAGTGTTGTTAGAAAAGAAGAAAGCTAACTTTGAATCATTTAAAAATTCAAGAATATCTGCTTTAAAGAAAAAGAGGGATGATGTTTCTAATGTAAGTCCATATAAATTAGAGCAATTTCGAATTGATAGATTAAAAGTGCTAAATACTCAAGTAGAATTGATCGATTCTTTAAAATTAAAGAGATCAAAATTAACAGAGATAAATAAAAAAATTAAAGAAAACACAATTGGTTCAAATAAACTAGAAAGAGTGGTAAATGAATTGGAGGTTATAAAGATGGAAATAAAAATGGCTAAAGAAAAGCTTGCTTATTTCAAAAGTCAGTCAATTATCATAAGTAATAATACCTATGAAGAAAAACGCAAAAAGACACTGGATAAATTCACGAAAATCAGAGCAGAGGATATTAAGTTATATTGGTTCTCATTTTCTGGAGGAATAACTAGCGAAAGATATAAGCATGGTAGCATAAATACTACGGTTTTTTATAGGCCACTTTTAATTTTATACTT
>CAZDTI010000286.1:0-11154 GCA_964508085.1 uncultured Saprospiraceae bacterium
TTTGTTGACTATACTTTTCATAATTATTGTGATTTGAAATTTTTAATATTGAGTCCCTAAGCATAATATTCGATCAGCCCCCAGAGTACAATCAATAGAATCATAATAGCTGCCCCAATGATTCGATAATCTAATCGGGAATTTATTTTCTTAAAATAGGCACTTCCAGAAAACGTCAAAGCTTGTTGTTCCAAAGTGGGGGCTGGCGTTAGTAAACTTATTGTTATAAACAAAATACAACATATCACAAAAGCCCACCAAGCTTGCATCATAAAAATAATTCCCCAGGTGTCGGTGATTAATTTTACACCGTTTTCATCTGGAAAATCAAAGACAAACATTAATACCCCAAGGATTAGCCCTATCAAAAAAGTTGTTTTTGCAGCTTCTTTTGTTCCTCGTTTCCAGAAGTATCCTAAAATAAAAACTGCGGAAATAGAAGGTGCAATACTGGATCCAAGTGAATTTACAATGGTAATAATAGAACCGCCTTTACTCCCTGCCACCAGAGAAAATAGAATCGCAATAATCATGACCACAAAGGCAGTTACTCGTCCTATCCAAACCAATTTTTCGTCACTAATATCAGGCTTAAATCTCTGTACAATATCGATGGATACTAAGGTCGCAGAACTATTCAACGCAGCAGCAACGGAACTCATTAAGGCGGCTAACAAAGAGGCAATCACTAAACCCACTAATCCGACTGGTAATAAATTGGAAACTAAAATAGAAAAGGTTTGTCCTGTTCCTGCGTTATTAATTTCTTCCTGAAATAAAACATATGCAATTAATCCCGGCAGTAACATAAAAAACACGGGGGCCAATTTAAGCACTGCCGTAAACATCGGACCAATTCTAGCATCGTTTTCTGACTTGGCTCCTAAGGCTCTTTGTACAATAGTTTGATCCGTAAACCAATACCAAATTCCCAAAACTGGATACCCTAAAAAAACCGCATACCAGGGAATGCCGCCAGTCTCTGCAACAGTCGCATCGGATCTTAACATGGAGAGACTACCAGGTTTTATTTTTGATTTGAACATTTCAAAATCGGTGATTCCAACTTCAGGAAGCATGGCCAGTCCAAAGATGGTAATTAAAATACTTCCACCTAAAAGCATGACGGATTGGATGGTTTCTGTAACGGCCACGGCTTTGAGCCCTCCAAGAATAGTATACAATGCGGTCAAAATTGAAATCAGTAAAACGCCCCACAACTGGTCGAGTCCAAAGAATTCTTTCATAATCGTAGCGCCTGCATACAAACTGATTCCGATATGGATAAATAGGGCCGTAATAATTGCAAAGATGACCATAAAGGTTCTGGAGCTTCCATCAAATCTTCTTTCAAAATATTCAGGAATGGTGGTGATTTGATTTCTAAAATAAAATGGCGCAATAAATACCCCAAAGAAAACCAAACAAGGTATCGCCATCCATTCAAATATTCCATCTGACAAACCTGAGGTAAAACCAGATTCCGCAAATCCAATAATATGAACGGTGGAAATATTAGAAGCAAAAAGAGAGGCGCCCACCACTCCCCAGCCCAGTGATTTACCGGCTAGAAAATAATTCTTGGAGGATTGTTTTGTTAAACCGCCTCCTGCCCAAATTCCGACGATTACAATGCCTATGAGGTAGATGATAATAATCGATAAATCAATAACTGAAATATTCATTTTATCCCTAAGTTTTAAATGGTGATGTATTAAAAGGTAAATCGTTAGCCATTATAATCGATGATGGCCTTTACAAGTGAATCCGTTTGACTATAGAGTTTTTCAAATTCACCAGGAACATTATCAAAATGTAAGCGATGTGTTATGAATTTTTCAGGAGCGATTTTACCTGCTTCAATCAATCGAATGATTCTGCTAAAATCGCTACTCAAAGCGGCTCGACTTGCTTTTAAAGTCAATTCTTTTTTATGAAAATAGGGATCGTTAAAAACTACATCGCCTTGAAACAAGCCAACGAAAACGATGGTCCCCCCAGCACAGACATACTTAAATGTTTGAAGCATAGATTTTGGATTTCCTGTAGCATCCATGATAATGGTAGGCAGGTCACCATTTAAAATTTCTTTTAGATTTTGCTCCGTATCCTCAGAGGCCAAAAGCGTGTGGCTTACATTGGTCAACTCTTTTGCTAATTGTAATTTGTTTTCATAGATGTCCATGACAATAATCTTCGCTCCGGTGAGCTGAGCAAATTGCACGATGCTTAATCCTATGGGACCGGCCCCAATCACAAGTACAATATCATCATGTTGAATGGTTGCACGATCGACGGCATGGCAGCCTATGGCAAGCGGTTCGACCAATGCCAGTTGATCATTGGTCAGTTGATTAGAGGGATGAAGCAACTGAGCAGAAAGAACCATTTGTTCTTGCATTCCTCCATCCACATGTACACCAAGGACTCGCAAATAATCTCCACAATTGGGTTTTCCTCTTTTGGCTGCCTGACCGATTTGTTCATTGTAATAAGGTTCTACGGCACATCGGTCACCGACTTTTACATTTGTTACCTCGGTTCCAATGGCCAGAACTTCAACGGCCAACTCGTGTCCTAAAATTCTGGGATAGTTAAAAAAAGGTTGGTTTCCTTTGAAAGCATGTAGGTCAGTTCCGCAAATGCCCATCTTTTTTATCTGGACAAGTACCTCTTCTTTTTTAAGTATTGGATTAGGATTATCCGTTTCGTATTTTTCCCAAATGCCCGGTTCGTTTAATCTGATTACTTTCATAAAATTTTATACTGTTTCTAAAATCGCATCAGTTATTTCCTCAAAAATGTCTTTATCCAACTTGCCTAGTTTCCAATCTGAAATGGTAGATTGAATCTGGACTAGGTTTTTTGCGCCCATCACTACTCGGTCTGCTTCTTTTATGGAAAATAAATAACGTTGCGCCAAAGTAGCTAAAGGCATCTCTCGACGATCGGCGATGGTTTTTACTTTTTGTGCATTGGTTAAATCGCTTTTGGTTATCCAAGTTCCATCTGGATCTTTGTCCTGATATTGTTGGTAGCGATTGCCCAGTAATGCAAAGTGAAGTGCCGAAGCTGCATAATAGGCAATGCCTTGATTTTTATAATTTTGAATTTCACCATTAAAGGCAGACAAGTTGCAGGCATCCATTTTTAGAAAACCAGAGACCACATCAAAGTATTCTTTTTTGACAAAGGGCATAAAAGTTTCATTGGGATTACCGCCAACTCCGATCTGTCGGGCAAGCCCCTGTTCTTTAAATGTCAATAGGGTAGTGATGACCGCTTCTATCTGATTTTTAGCTACGAGTTGAGGCTCATGCAGGAATAATAAATCAACAACATCCAGGCCCAGTGTTTCCAAACTATTGTGCACACTTCGGGTCATTCCTTCTTTAGAATAATCCAGTTTGGTCTCAAATGCATCCTCACTTTTTAATCTCCCTACTTTTGTACTGACAAAGGGTTTTTTCCCTTTCCATTGTTTCAATGCCTGGCCTACATGTAATTCTGCATTGGCATAAGAAGGAGCGGTGTCTAAAGCCGTCACTCCATTTTCGAAAGCATATAACAATGCATCTACAGATTCCTTTGGATCCACTTTTCCCCAAACACCTCCTAAGCCTGAAGTACCATAAACCAATCTGCTTCCTCCTGCAAAAGCATTACTTACTTCATGGTTTTCTATATAGTTTGGTCTGTTCATAGCTTAGAAATTTACCGTTGCACCACCATCTACAGGAAGAACTACCCCCGTAATATACCTTGCCGCTTGTGAGCATAAAAACACAGCTGCATGACCAATATCACTGGGTTGTCCAAAGTGGTCCATTGCAATACGATTTACAATTTGTTGTTTTCGCTTTTCATCTTTATTGATGGCCTTTAAAAACATGTTTGATTCTATCCAGCCTGGGGCAATGGCATTGACTCGGACATTGGAGGTTGAATATTCCGTTACCAATGCATTGACTAATCCTGTAAGCGCTGTCTTCGAAGTTCCGTAAGCCACTATTTTATCAATGCCAAACAATCCAGCCATTGAACCAATCATTAGGATCGAACCTTGCTTTCTTTGGAGCATATATTTTGCACATTCTCTGGTAAGCGCAAAAACACTCATGACATTTGTTTGGAGGATTCTTTCAAAATCTTGATCCGAAGTATCTTGTGCAATTGCCTTATGATGAATACCGGCATTGTTGACTAAGATGTCAATTGCCCCAATGTTTTTTTCAATGTCCTCCACCAAGGCAGGGAGCTTTTCTTTTTCTGTTATATCATTGACTCGATAAAAAGAATTCAGTCCTAATTCTGCTACAGCATCCTGAAGAACTTTTTCTCGTCTGCCGGTCAATACTACTTTTGCACCCGCTTCTAACATTGCTTTTGCAATTCCCAAACCAATCCCTGTTCCGCCGCCAGTTATGATGGCCAGTTTTCCTTGAAGTGAAAAAATTGAAAGTGCCATATTACTTTATTTCTTCGAGTTTGTCATCGATAAAACTAAATCCCCAGCCGGGTAATTGATGTGGTTCAGCATATCCATCTTTAATCACCATTGGGTTGTCAATCAAAGGATCGACCCAGTCAAAAGACTCCGCTCCAACACCATTAGAAATGGTACACAATAAGGGAACATCATAATCCTTGTAATAATGAGGTAAAACGGGTAAGTGAAAACTTTCGGCTAATGCTGCACTCGCTCTCCATTGCTCCACTCCTCCAATTCTTAAAATATCTGGTTGCCAAATATCTATGGCATTTCTAGTTGCTAACTCTCTCAATGGCAAGGTGTCAAACTCTCGTTCGCCCATTGCTAAAGAAATACCGGTTTGATTTTTTAAAACCTGATAAGCTTGAAAATCCTGATGGTGAACGGGTTCTTCAAACCAGTGAATGTTTAAGTTTTTGGCTCCCTCAGACAACTTAATTGCAGCGGGTAAATCCATCCCCTGATTCGCGTCCATCATAATGTCAACCGAATCTCCAACCGCTGCTCTTACTTTTTTTAATCTTTCTAAGTCGGTACTTACTTTCGGCGAACCTACTTTGATTTTCACCGCTTTAAATCCACGATTAGCATAGTCGGTCACCTCTTGAATTAACTCGTCAATGGAATAAGAAATCCAACCACCACTACCATAGATGCTGACCTTTTCTTTGGTCACTCCTAACAATTTGTACACGGGCTGATTTTGAGACTTCCCCCAAGCATCCCACATGGCAATATTGACGGCTGCCTGCGACCAGCGAAGTAAACCTTGATTGCCAAAGTACTCAAATAGGTCATCTAGTTTTTTATAAACCAATCCTGTTTCAAAGGCTTTGTAACCTTTAATAACTGGAATCACATCTTTCAATGCTCCAATAATGGCATTGGGGGAATATTGAAAGGAAAGCAAATAGGACTCTCCAATGATGCCATTTTCTAATTGTATTCTCATGACCACAAAGGATATGGTCGTCAGCGTGTGTGTAGCATCAGAAATGGGTTTACTCAATTTTGAAGACGCGGTATAAATTTTTACATCTCTTATCGCTAAGTCATTCATAGAAGAAAATTGATTTCAGTTTTTCGTAAAATTATCAACCTCCGTAAAGAGGCTGTAGGCCTGAGATTCCCCGGGTTTTCAAGGCGTGCCAAACGCGGAATCTCAGGCCTGTAGCCTGACACCCAATTCCTGCATTTAACAGTGGGCGATGCCCACTGCTATGGAATCAGAGTCCTGTAGCCTCCCCACTAATACTAAAAACCACCAAAACTTAATGTTGAGTCCCTAACTGCTGAATCGTTACTCATAATTTAACAAATCGCTTAGCTTGGGTTTTATCATCTTGAGTGACTTGGAAAATGTAAACACCCTGTTGGAATTGTGCAACATCAATAGCCGTGCGGTTCCCAGTCAATAGCCCCTGTCGCATTACTTGACCATTGGTATGAAAAATTTGATAAGAAGCATCATCGAAATTCGCTACCTCAATAAGGAGTTGTTGCTCCACTGGATTTGGAGATAATTTAAGTTGGTTTAATTTTCCAAGTTCAGAGGTATTTGAGGTGCCGTCCGTACAATCAGATGCAGGAGTGCTAAGGGCTTGCGCCGTGTTGTCCGTTACATCAGGCACCAATTGTAAAACCATTCTATCCAATAAACACCAAGAAGAACGAGCATTGATTGTAATGGTATAATCGCCTGGTTCATCGAATGTCGCATAGATTAAATGTGCATCATTATCACTTGTAAAGGATGCCCAAATAAAGCTGGTGGATTGTCCCCAAACTTTTAAGAATCCATTTGCACTTGATCCCATTGGACAATCAGCTAAGGGATCACTTTGGCATTCCGGTTGAGGCTTGACTATGTGTCCTGTGCCAACTTTTTCTCCATAAAAATCATCTGCATCGATTTTCAACCAGGTATCGTTATGTTCGGATACTTGGTTGCCGAGTCCTACTGCCATTCGCCATGTGAATTTGTAAGTACCAGCGGTGTTAATTCTAATCGGGTATTCTATTGGTCCATTACCTGTCTGGTTAAAAAATTGGGTTCCAGACCAATAAATATATCCGTCCCCTGTAAAGTTTGGCTCTGTATTTCCCTCTTGCCATTGCTCACTTAAAATGCCTGTTTCCATCTCTATAACAAGTAAGCCATCGGTCTCTTCGTATAAGGCCATTCCATCGCAGTCTACCTGTGCCTGAGTTTTTTTAGAAAAGAGGAAGGTGAAAAATAGGAAAATGTAAAAGTATTGTTTTTTCATTGTTTGAGAATTTATTTTAGTTAAGAAATGTAAATATTAATTAATCAATAATCTACTTGGGAGTTTTTTCTGCGCTTGCCCCCAGCCCCTAAAAGAGCTTGCCCTGAGCCAGTCCGTACCGGAACGGGCGGGCTTGTCGAATGGGGGAGCTCTTTTAAGGGCTGGGGCTAGAAGAGCAAAAAAATGTAATTATTTAGCAATATTGAAAAGTTCATTTGATGGCTTTGAGGCCATCAAATGAAGTCCGAAGCATCTAACTTCTCAATAGTTAAAAAAAATTAATCATCAAGCTTTTCAACCCCAACTTGCACTTTCCAAGCTTCGAGTTGACCTTGTAATTTTGCCATCATTTCTGTTTCTTGGTCTTTTAGGTTTTCTGTTTCGGGTGCTTTATCACTTTCTAAATCATGAACAAAATCACCCAATTCTAAATCTACTCCTTCATACTTTGTAGAGCTTCTTGCAAAACTTTTTTCCCCATCATTTGCCCAGCGATATTTCCATTTACCGGATCGAACGGCTGCTTGTTCCCCCCCAAACCAAACTAAAGTTTCGTGTTCTTTTTCCGGTTTTTTCCCATCCAAAATGTCAAGTAAACTAATCCCATCAGCAACTTTAGGGATGGTCGTCTGCGTCGCTGCGCAAATCGTCGGAAGAATATCCAATCCACTGACGAGGTTGTCTACTTGTTTGTTAGAGAGCAATTTTCCTTTCCATGCCACCATTAGAGGAATCCGCAACCCCCCTTCGTACATCGTATATTTTCCGCCTTTGTAGGGAGCATTGTTAGCATAAATTTGAGTGGATCCTCCATTGTCACCTACATAGATGATCAATGTATTTTCGAGCTGTTTTTCTGTTTCTAAAAAGTCTAAAATTCTACCGACTTCTTGATCGAGGTAATACAGTTGTCCCAAATAGTGTGCTCGTCCTTCTGGATTGTTAGGCTTTCTACCGTTATTGTACCAATCAAAGTAAGTTTCTTTTTCGGGATTCCAATCCGGATATCCTTTGAGCTTGTGTTGCTCTAAGTACGCTTTAGGTAATTGATGCGTGAAATTATGAACCGCATTAAAAGAGACCGTAGCAAAGAAAGGTTTGTCGTTTTCTAAGTTTCTTTTCATAAAATCAATCCCTTTCTGACCGATCATTTCTGTTGCAAAACCTTCGACATTTTCTCTTTTGTCTTGTACCCAAAATCCGCCCATCTCCAGGCTTTGTTTTGGGTTTTCTGCTTTTTCCATCGCTTTTCGAAAAGCGGCTTCCTTTTCATTGTTGTGAATGAGGTAATGTTTTCGACCACCATTGCAGCCAAACAATTCTTGATAACCATGATTCAATGGAAAGCTACGATGCGTCGTATCCGTATCTTTACTGCCGTAGTGAAATTTTCCAAAAAATCCGGTAGTATAGCCTTTTTCTAACAATATTTCTGCAATGGTTGGAATCTTTTGGTTGGACAAACCGTTTCCGCCATACCAAAATACTTTCTGCCTTTGATGGTAAGCCCCTGTCATGATCCCCACTCGCGATGGACTACAAATAGGACTTGTCGCATAGGCATTATTAAAGGAAACACTTTGCTTCGCTAGCCGATCAAAATTGGGCGTAGAAACATCTTCGGATAAGTTCAGAAAACCAAGGTCTGCATATCCATGATCGTCTCCAATCATCAGCAAAATATTGGGTGGGGTAGTGGCTTCCGTAGTCTCAGCAGTTTCTTTTTTAGACTCTCCACAACTCATTAAAATGAGACAGGCAGTAAATAGATAAAATAGATTTTTCATGTGTTTAAAGTTTGTATGGTTTTATTTGAGGGGCGAGGGGTGAGGTGTTAGGTGCGAGGTGTCAGGTGGTTTCCCGAGCTTATGACACTAGCGCTCCCTCGCTCCTCACCCCCTGACTCCTCGCCCCTCACTCCTCACTCCACCCTCATGACCCCACGCATCACAAAAAAGTGCCCGGGAAAAGTACACACATATTCATACTCGCCTTTGCCCTTAGGTGCTTCAAAATAAATAGCATCCGAGCTGTGCGGTTTTAAAACATTGGTATGGAAAAGTACTTCTTCAGATTCAGGAACATAGCCTCTTTCCTCGCCTTCAAGTCCTAATTGTAGCGCAAGTTTACCGATGTCTGTTGCTTTTCCCGGATTAACAATGAGGAGATTATGAAGCATGTCATCATTGTTGTTGAATACCAGTTTGACTTTGCTGCCAGCTTTGACAGAAAACTCTTCGATGTCATATTTTAGTCCCGGAGCAGTGCCCATCGTGATGGTAATGTCAGGGCCATTGGTCCAGGTGGTGGGCATTTTGGTTGGGCGTTTTTCACTGATGAGATTAGCCGCTTTTATATTGGACATGTCATGGTGGTCGTGGTCGTGATCCATGGCCATTTTTTCACCGGAAGGAATTTCATTGAGGGTATAATATCCGAAATTATGAAGCAAAGGATTACCGCTTTCATTTCTGATACCTTTCGCTTTAATTTCATAAATAAACCCTGCCCGAAGATTTGGGACGTATAAGCGAACGGTCTTCTTATCACTACTTAATTCTGCTTTGAAAATGGTTCTTTTTTCTTTATCAATAATCGGACTCCCATATTCTTTATGGTATTTGTAGGTGAAATCCGTAATGGAAAAATCTGTGGCATTTACTGCATTCCCTTTCAGCGGTTCCGTGAATTCCAATTCAAAACCATCGGGTTTAGCTTTGATTGTTTTTATTTCAAAAGGCGTTTTTCCATTCCAAACCAATCGTTGGAGTCCAAATATTTTTTTACCAGTTGAACCCCAACCTCGGCTAGTCATACCGACATATAGAGATTGGTCTTTCCCCCAAAGCAATCTCAAAATCCCCGATTCAAATCCTTCCCGAAAAGGAAAACAAACGCCTTGGTAGACACCATTTACTTTTTCTTGAAAGACGCGCATAATCTTCGAATGTCCTTGGTCACCCACTAATAATTGTCCGGTGAAAGGACCAAAATTATCAGGAATGATTACTAAGTCTGAAGTGGAAATCCCCATCAAAGTATGCGGAAACCAAACAGAGGGCGGTTTGATGCCTTCCACTTTTTTGGAATATTCGTAGAGGCTCGTTCCATCGTCAGGGGTAATATCGGCTGCGGTCAATTTGATGGGAGACTCTGGTTCATCCGACCACTTTAATCCTTCTGGATGCCCGGCAAAATCTCCACTTTCCAAATGAGTCATTCTTCCTGAACCGACCCAGTCTCCTTGATTTTCCGTATAAAAAATATCTCCGGTTGCGTTATAACCAAAGCCCGCAGGGGAACGCAATCCTGATGCAATAGGCGTGATTTTTCCGTCTGGCGAAACTTTAATCAACCATCCTCTCCATTTTGACAAACTTTTTCCACCGCCTAACCATCCTAAATTTAAGGTCATTAGCATGTCGCCTTCTGGAGTGAATTTTGGACCATAGGTATATTCGTGGTAATTGCCATGAAGGGGTAACACCGCAATAGGTTCGTACAAATCTGCTTTTCCATCCCCATTACTATCGGTGAGTTTGGTGAGCTCTCCTCTTTGAGCGGCATAAAAAGAACCATCCTTCCAATTCAATCCTAACGGTTCATGTAACCCTTTTGCGAAGCGACTAAACTTTGCGTTGCGGCTGCTCGGATTGTCAATCAACCAAACATCTCCTCTTCTGGTCGATACGCCCAGTTGTCCTTTGTCATTAAAAGCCAATCCACCTACGCCCAAGACAATATCTTTTGGGATTTTGATGTCCTTGATAGAATAAAAAGCATTTTCCTCTTTTGCGAAATCAGTTTGCCCATTTACATTTGTAACAATAAAATTGCAAATAAGAATCGCAGCTAATATATATATATGTTTTGAATTGAATTTTTTCATATTTTTCAATGTTATTTTTGATTCCAGATCGAATAATGGTTTTTTTTAAGGTGGATGGGTAGATGGGTAGATGGGTTCTCCTTCTTTCGCAGTGCTTTACGTTAGAGGGTAACCTATCTGCCTATCCACCCATCTACCTATCTACCCACCATAAATAACCAAGAGCTTCTCTACCAAATAAAATCATAACTAAAAGTCCCATCACCAGCAATAGGAAGTAACAGTTCTTGTTTTCCATCTACTGTTCTAAGTATTGGTTCAGGCATACCTGCATCTATATTCATATAATAATCTCCACCAATGTTGTAAAACCCATTTGGGACTTTACTAATTTTATTAGCTCTGGCCAGTCGAAGGTACAGCGCCTTGGAGGGATTATTTTTTATGGAAAAATACCTTGTAAGACCATTGTTGTTTTTGGAAGGTTCGATGCGGTCTTCAATAGTGGCGGAATCAAAATTATATTTAAAAATAGCTTGGTCTTTCTCGTTAAGTTGATACCCTTT
>CAZDTI010000287.1:0-11135 GCA_964508085.1 uncultured Saprospiraceae bacterium
AAGTGAAAACTATCTTGCTCTGAACGTAGGTTTCCAATATTATTATAAAGCGAAGCTACTCCTTTTTGGTCATTCAATGATTCTCGAATCTTCAATGCTTTTGCATAATGCTCAATCGCTTTGGCTGTATTTCCATGAATCGTTTCAACAACCCCCCAATTATTGTAAGCCTGACCTTCTCCTTTTTTATACTCCAGCTTTTCAGCTAATGTAATAGCGCTATTTAGAAACACTCTGGCTTTTACGGGATCATTGATTTTATATTCCCATGCGAGATCATTCAACAGATCTACCTTCGTTTTATTCTCCTTGGACGTAGTCAGTAATTGTTGAAGACTGTCGGCAATAGAAAGCTCCTGAGCAACGGAGGTTGCCGACCAAGAAAAAAAGCATAAGTAAAGAAGACATTTACTTATGCTTTTTGTAACAGGTGGTATTAAGGTGATTTGAAAAATAGTTTAGATGTTGAATTTATGAATAACTGCTTAGTGCAACGACCTTGGTTATTCATTCAATAAAATGACCCCAGAAGCCATAAACTTAAGCTCTTCTTCCGGTTGTGTAATTGCAGCGATTTCCTCCGGCGATTTGCCTTCATCTTCTGCATAGTGCTGTAATTCTTCCACAGAAGTAACCTCTCTAAATGCATAACCTTCCATAATTACTTCCTTTCCTGAAATATCCAAAGGCATAAAAAATCCGTAATCTTTGAATTTCACAAACATGTCCTCTTTTCCTTCTTCTACAATGCTCATCCAACAACCTTTTACTTGGCAAACTTCAGCAACTTTACCTTTTACTTTGACAGCCAAAGAATCTTTAGCAGCCATTTCTGATACCAGTTTTGCATAGGGCATAACCCCTTTGTCATCGATCTTTGCGCCGAAGTATTCCACGCCAGTGGTCCCAGATGTTTTTACGGGACTATTACAGGCAGCTAAAGCAATAGCTAGTATGGCTATTAATAAGATTTGTTTTAACATGATTTTTCTTTTTAGTTATTTTTACAAAAATAAGCGCTTATTTGAGAAAAGAGAAAATAGGGCTTATGTTTTCATGATGGAGCCACCAAAAAAGCCCAAATCCGACGAATCAGATTTGGACTTTTCCTTAAAAGTATTCTTAGGACTCCTCCTTATTCCGTCGCTTTAAAAAAGCGTTGCGTTGTTCTATTATTCTCTCCCTGATCAAACTCAATGTAATACATTCCGCTCATCAAGTCACTTACATCAATTGTTTGTCTCGGCTGATCTATCGGAAACTCCTTAACAACCACACCAAAAGAATTATAAATCTTAGCCGTTCCTAACACATTGGTTACAACAAAGTTCCCCGTAGTCGGATTCGGATAAATGGCAATATCTACATTCTGCTTACCCAGCTGTACAACCCTCACTTCAGTATACTCAAATTGGCCATCCGTATCCACTTGCTTTAAACGATAGTAGTTTGCACCAGGTTGGATATTAGGATCTACAAAAGAATACTGCTGTTTCACACTAGTCGTTCCTTCCCCTTCAACAAACCCGATGGTTTCCCATTGGCTACCCACATTTCGTTGCACTTCAAAGCCAAGGTTGTTTTCCTCTATAGCTGTTGCCCAAGTCAAATTAGCTGATTGACCTTGTAAAGCCGCTCGGAAATATAGAAGTTCTACAGGCAAGGCATCACCATTCTCGGCCCCTCCTCCCCCTCCTCCAGAGAAGGAATAAACAAGATATTCTGCAGTGTGATCAACAGCCCCATGTGATCCATGCTGCCAGGTATTAATTCCTGGTGAGGCGCCATTATCAATCATTTCCAAGTTACCGGTTGGTACAGAAGGAATTGGTGGGAATATCCCTAATCCTGCATTTGTGATTTTAAAGAATTTAAGATCCGTTACATTCGGTATTGGTGACGCATTCAAACCAACTAAAGCAGTATTCAAAGCCTCGTAATCAGACTGGTGGAAATAATACTTCACATTCACATCACTAGTAGGCTGCGTTGTTGGCTGCACATCCCAATTACGATTAAGGAATACACCCCCTACTCCATTTGTTACAAAACCAATTGTATCTCCATAGAAAGAAACAATATCTTGTCCGATTTCTAAACGAACCTCATTGTCTGAAATCACAGCTCCCGTACCATCCAATGCCAAAGACAACAATACTTCTCCATCTTCATTACAGTAGTGTGTCCAACCAGCATCATAGCTGGCATAAGCACTCTGATGAATTCCAGAGCTACTAGCCAATGGTGCATTATCTGGATCACAAGTACAAGCATTTCCTTGCCCGTCATTATCATCATCCTGTTGACTTGGGTTGTAAACCGTAGGACAGTTGTCTACTGAATTTACAAAACCATCTTGATCAGAATCTGGATCAATTCCTGGATCGACGTATACGGTTTCTGTAACAAAACAACCATTAGCATCTGTTACTGAAACGGTATGAGGTCCTGGAACAAGGCCTGTTGCCATTCCTGTGGTAGCGCCACTACTCCATGCAAAAGTATGTGATCCTGTTCCTCCCCCAGCTGTTGCATAAGCAGTACCATCGTTCGCACCAGCGGTTGTTTCTGCCGTAGAAGTTACGAATACAACAATATTTGGTGGAGGTGCTAGTGTGACTATTCCTTCAGCGGTACAATTTGCGGCATCTGTTACTGTTACCATAAAGGTTCCCATAGGGAGAGCCGTGTTATTCTGCGTCGTTGTTCCATCTTCCCAAAGATAGGTATAAGGTGAGGTACCACCACCGACCATTGCCATTGCGGCTCCATCTGTAGCTCCCGCACAAGAAATTGCGTTTCCATTGTAGTTACTGGTAATAGCCATTGTAACCTCAAAACCATCACAAGCCGGAGCATTTGTTGCAACAAAAACTTCTGAAACTGCTGTGCAACCAAGCACATCCGTAACGGTAACAATATAATTACCAGAAGTTAATCCCGTAATCGTATCTCCTACTGCAGAGTTGGACCAAGCGTAATTATAAGGCGAAGTACCTCCTACGGCGAAGCAAGTTGCCTCTCCATCATTACCGACGGTCGATTCAGGTATAGAATATACAATCACTGCTAATGGGTTTGGCTCACTCAAGTAAACACTTTGCGTTGTAGAACAACCATTTGAATCTGATATGTCAACAGTATACAAACCGCTCGACAAACCAGTAACATCTGCTCCTGTAGCACCGTTACTCCAGTTAAATGAATAAGGTTCCGCTCCTCCAGAAGCATAGGCAGATAAGGAACCATCGTTAACACAAGACACGTTATTTGTTACGAAAACATCCACAAATAATATTTCACATGGATCTGTAATCGTAACCATTGTCTCGGCAGTACAACCGTTGGCATCTGTGACCGTAGTCGTATAACTACCTGCTGACAATCCAGTGATGGTATCTCCTGCTACTCCGTTATTCCAATTGTAAATGTAAGGTTCAACCCCACCAGTCGTAGTCGCTGTTGCTTCGCCATCACTTGCTCCTTGCGCAGAGACATCTGTTCCTGATCCGGTAACCGTTAAAGCTGTAGGTGCTATTAAGGTAGTATCCATAATCAGTTCACAGCCTTGGATGTCTGTAATGGTTACAGTATAAGTACCAGCGACTAAAGCAGCATTATGCGCTCCAGCTACCCCATTACTCCAGTTGTAGGTATAAGGTTCCACTCCTCCAGTTGCATAGGCATCTACATAACCTCCACTATCTCCAGCACAAGGGATGTGATAATTTCCATAATAACTAGTAGAAAGCAAAGCAGTAAAAGAACTACAATCGGGTTGTCCTACCATTACATCGATTGCCATGTACATCGAACAACCATTCACATCTACTATATCAACGGAATAAGTACCAGCATATAAACCGAATATGTGCGCCCCTGTCATTCCATTTGACCAGTTGTAATTATATGGCCCTACTCCTCCTGTTACTGTTGTAAATATTTCTCCGTTAAGTGCTCCTGGGAAAGATTCGTCTACTGTGCTAAAGCTTACATTTAACACAGGTGGCGCTGCCAAATACAAAGAGTCTACAACTGAGCAGCTCTGCCCATCTGTTATTGTTACATAATGCCAACCTTCTCCTACTCCTGTCAGTATTCCATCAGTACTACCACTTGACCATTGGTAATTATAAGGAGCGATCCCTCCTACTGGAAATACTTCTCCACTTCCATCAACTGCTCCAGGGCAACTAACTGCAAAACCATTATAGTCAGCGGTGATATAGGCCTCACTTGTAAAACTACTACAATCAGGTTGTCCCACATTCACCACTACGGTATACTCTTGTAAACAACCTTCATAATTATGACTCGCGTATGCGGTATAAGTTCCAGCCGCTAAGCCAACGATGTGGGCGCCTGTCATCCCATTACTCCAACTGAAACTTATATTAGGGTCATATGGTGTTGCCATTATTTCTCCATTATTTGCACCAGCTCCTGACTCATCAACAGTCGTAAAATTAACTGTCATGTCTACTGGATCATATATGTACAAGGAATCCGTGATGATGCAATTTTGCGCATCCTCTATTGTTACGGAGTAAAAACCTCCACCTAATCCATTGATGGCTGCGGTCGTTTCTCCTGTATTCCATAAAAATGTATAAGGCCCTACTCCACCCATTGGGAATACTTCTGCAAAACCATTTCCATAATTCTCTGGACAAGGCGTTTGCATTACCGATAAAGAGTCTGTAAAATTACTGCAGTCTGGACCTTGGAACGGGTTTATAATTGCTGTAACATTAGTACTACAACCAAATTCATCTGAAATAATTCCAGTATAAGTACCTGGTGCCAAGCCAATAATACTTTCACCGTTCATTCCATTATCCCAAGCAACGCTATAAGGAGGTATTCCTCCTGAAATAGTTAAGTGAATCTCTCCATCACTCGCAGCAGCTGCCGTCTCATCTACTGTTGAAAGAGTAAAGGACAATATAGGCGGGGCCGCTAAAAACACAGAATCTTCAATAGAACAGTTTTGTTCATCGGTAATCGTTACATAATGCCAACCTTCTCCTACTCCTGTCAATATTGATGCAGTATGACCATTGGACCATTGGAAGTTATAAGGTGCTAGTCCGCCCATTGGGAATACCTCTACACTTCCATCCATTGCTCCTGAACAACTAATTGCATAGCCATTGTAATCTCCTAGTATTGCTATTGAATCTCCAAATGTACTACAATCCACTTGACCCGTATTTACTATAATCGTATCTGTTGCTGAACAACCTTCAAGGTCGTGTGTAATATACACCCCATAAGATCCTCCAATTAGACCAGTAATATGGCTTCCACTCATCCCATTACTCCATAAGAAACTTATATTTGGATCGTATGGCGTTGCTATTATTTCTCCATCATTAGTACCAGGCCCTGATTCATCAACAGTCGTAAAATTAACTGTCATATCTACTGGATCATATATGTAGAAGGAATCCGTGATGATGCAATTTTGCGCGTCCTCTATGGTTACGTAGTAAAAACCTCCACCTAATCCATTGATGGCTGCGGTGGTTTCTCCTGTATTCCATAAAAATGTATACGGCCCTACTCCTCCCGTTGGGAATACCTCTGCAAAACCATTTCCATAATTTTCCGGACAAGGTGTTTGTATTATCAATAAAGAGTCTGTAAAATTACTACAGTCTGGACCTTGGAACGGATTGATAATTCCTGTAACACTAGTGCTACACCCATACTCATCTGAAATAATACCAGTATAAGTACCCGGTGCCAAGCCAATAATACTTTCACCGTTCATTCCATTATCCCAAGCAACACTATAAGGAGGTATTCCTCCTGAAATAGTTAAGTGAATCTCTCCATCACTCGCAGCAGCTGCCGTCTCATCTACTGTTGAAAGAGTAAAGGACAATATAGGCGGGGCCGCTAAAAACACAGAATCTTCAATAGAACAGTTTTGTTCATCGGTAATCGTTACATAATGCCAACCTTCTCCTACTCCTGTCAATATTGATGCAGTATGACCATTGGACCATTGGAAGTTATAAGGTGCTAGTCCGCCCATTGGGAATACCTCTACACTTCCATCCATTGCTCCTGAACAACTAATTGCATAGCCATTGTAATCTCCTAGTATTGCTATTGAATCTCCAAATGTACTACAATCCACTTGACCCGTATTTACTATAATCGTATCTGTTGCTGAACAACCTTCAAGGTCGTGTGTAATATACACCCCATAAGATCCTCCAATTAGACCAGTAATATGGCTTCCACTCATCCCATTACTCCATAAGAAACTTATATTTGGATCGTATGGTGTTGCTATTATTTCTCCATTATTTGCACCAGGCCCTGATTCATCAACAGTCGTAAAATTAACCATCATATCTACCGGTGGGAAAATTTCAAAAGAATCTGTGATGATGCAATCTTGCGCGTCCTCTATTGTTACGGAGTAAAAGCCTCCACCTAATCCATTGATGGCTGCAGTGGTTTCTCCTGTACTCCATGAAAACGTATACGGAGCTACTCCTCCCATTGGGAAAGCTTCTGCAAAACCATTTCCATAATTCTCTGGACAAGGCGTCTGCATTACCGATAAAGAGTCTGTAAAATTACTACAATCCTGCGTCTGATATGGATTAACCGTTGCCGTAACATTAATACTACATCCATTTGCATCTGAGATCACTCCAGTATAAACACCAGGAGCTAATCCGACAAGTGTGTCACCGTTCATTCCATTCCCCCAAGCTACATTATATGGAGGCACTCCATCAAAAATAGCTACGTGAATTTCTCCATCATTTAAAGCGGCAGATTCATCTATTGTATTTATAGTGTTAGATAATTGTGCGGGGCCATAAATATATACGGAATCTACGTAGGTACAATTAATATTATCTGTAATCGTCACTGAGTGCCAACCCTCTCCTAAATTGTATGCTTGAGCAGTCGTATCTCCGTTGCTCCAATTGTAGATAAATGGTGGCCTACCAGCGTTTGGAATCGCTTCGGCAATGGCATCTGCTGCGCCATGACAACTTATAACGTATCCATTATAATCTGAAATGGCTTGTGGATAAGCAAAGAAACCTTCACAGCCTACTTGTACATAAGCACTAGATGGCAGCGTACATCCATTGATATCAGTAGTTGTAACTTGGTAGTTTCCTCCGGCTAACCCAGTAATGAATGCCGTAGAATCACCATTGTCCCAGTTATAACTATATGGAGGTACACCACCCGAAGTAAATAACTGAGCTTCTCCATCCAACGCCGCAGAAGCTGATTCGTTTATCGTTCCAATTGAGTCCATCAAGTATGGTGGGGCAGCTAGGAAAACCGTGTCTATTGTTACACATTGGAGACTATCTGTTACCGTCACATAATACCAACCATCTGAAAGGCCAATTACATCAGGGCCGCTAGCACCCGTGCTCCATGCATGAGTATAAGGAGGTATTCCTCCTTGTGCAATGGCTGATATTGATCCGTCTTGCATCCCCGGGCAGCTAACTGCGAACCCATTGTAGTCTGAGGTAATTGTAGAATTGACATACATGCCTCCACATGGAGAAGGGTTGACCGTTTCTGTAAAGACATGATTACAACCATTTGCATCAATCACATTTGCAGTATAAGTCCCCGGCGCTAAACCAGTTATGGTATCTCCGGTCATGCCATTGTCCCAATTGACAGTATATGGTGGAACTCCATCAAAAAGTGCCATTTCGATTACCCCATCATCTACGCCTGCTGCAGACTGATGAATGACATTGGCGGAATAAGTTACAGGCAAAGGTGCATACAAGGTAATAGTTGCTTCGAAGACACAAGCTAAGGCATCTGTAATCGTCACGGTATATTGCCCATCAAACAAACCAAATAAAAATTCCTGATCATGTCCATTATCCCAAAGGTAGGTGTACGGAGGTGTTCCTCCCGAAACATAAGCCTGAATATCTCCATCAGAACCTCCCATGCAACTGATTGGGAAACCATTAAAATCGGATAAAGGAATTACGTCCAAAAATAGCGTTTGGCAGCTATCAACTAATGTTTCACTTGACTTCGCATAGGATTCTGCGAACGATGCAAGAAAAAAAGCTAGTAAAAATAATCGTTGTAATAAGGTAATCATAAAATAATACAGTTAGGGATTAATAAATATGGGAGGCATATTTTTATTCCATCAATAGACGCAGCGCACCTAATGAATAAATTCAATTTCATTATTATTTAAAAGCGAATTTCTAAACCTGACATAGCAAGGGTTCGTAAAACTATTGTTTTACAATTTCTTTTGCATTATGGTCTATTTTAGATTTGGGGAAGATGAGAGGCTAAACGAATAGCCTTTTATGGATTCTGGATGGCAATATCCAACAACTATACCATGAGCATTTTTCATATATATAGTTTCCGATGATATTAAGACACAAAGGCTTTACTCATCCCCATATGGAAGTTCACCACTCAAATACAATATTTTACTAATTTGTTTTACATTCTTGGTTTCATGGGCATACCTTCCTATCAAGATCTTTTTCGACTACTATTAAAAAAACAAATAAAGTAAACATTATTTTTGAGCATATAAAAGGAGTTACGATTGCCGGAGCCACTGGCTATACAGCGTTTTTATCATTTGGTGCAAGAAACTATCTGGAAGGTATTCTTCCAGATAGCCTCGCTTTTATTCCACTCTGACCTGCATCGGCCTTGGCCAATATCGCCAGTTGCAGAGATTCTGAGAATCTTACTTTTTCGAATAATAATTCTTTTTTAAAAGTTAATAATTTTTATTCTAACTTTCTACTAAAGAATGGTGGCGCTCATTGGGACGGGGACGAGCTAATGACGCACTGTCCGTTTTTTATTTTTTAATTATTTTCTCCACTCCTATTCCTTCCGTAGCTATTATTCTTACAAAGTAGACACCATCAATTAGTTGACTGATATCTAACTGTTCCGTTTTACCAACTATGGACATCACCGTTTTCCCTTTTGAATTTATCACATCTACTGATTTTACTTCCGAATCGAAGGCACTTATTGTTAAGTGTTCTTTTACGGGGTTTGGATATACATTGAAAGAGGTAAAGACATTTTCAACTCTACTAGTTTCCAAGCTCGCTACATTGTGTTCCATACTAATTTGTGCTCCATCACTAGTCAATACCGTTAAGTTTGCTAAGGAAAGGAACACACTCGAAGCATCAAAATCTGCTGGTACTTGAAAGCTTAAAGAAGCCAAATGCCCTGAGCCCGAAGCTCCCTGATGATCGTTTCTTACCATTGCAACATCCACTAGTGATTGATTAGGAAAAGCTTTTACTTTAGTTATCATTCTATCATTGGTTCCTAACAGGGAATTATTTGAATTTAATTCAATTGAGTTTGCGGATAAGAGACCTTCACTTCCTTCCAGAGTAAATGCGATACCAAACATATCTGAAATGGGATTATTACTATCAGCTATAGAGATATCTAGCTGCAATATATTACCAGGACTGAGACTACCAGAGAGCTCCATTGAAAGTGAAGAATTTGAGGCCACTCCAGTGTCCATTTCGTAGGTAGTATTTCCTACATGCGTATTGCTGTAATTAGAATCAATAACATAAGTGTCATCAACACCTACATTCCCATCACCATTACAATCTGCATGTTTTGCGTTTACATTGTTAGAAAAAGTAACGGCCCACTCTTCTGATTCCTGTCCCAACCAATTACTACTAGGGTTTGCCCGTGGACTACCAGTGAAGTCAAAAGCCAATCCAATTTGTAATAAGTCCCAGGCATTTACAAATCCATCGTTATTGGCATCTCCAGGGTAAACTAGATTAGCCAGAATACAGTCTGCATTAATCACATCATATGTTGCGATCCCCAAACTAGGATTGTCGTAGGCGTCTTCTACTAAGAGGGCAATATCGATCGGATCGATAGTACACCAACAGTTATTATTCAAATCAACCGGATCATCTGTTGTCAGCTTAACACCAAAAAGCGTATTCTCACAGATAGCGTTTTCATAAATAGCAGCACCTGCTCCATCTACTTTGATGCCTATATCGTTTGATGAAAAAGAATTATCGTGTATTGATAATGCATTATTAAAAATGAAGACTTCCATTCCTATTTGATTTTCAGAAAAAACCGAATGCTGTATTTCTCCCTTTTGGGCAGACACAGCCACCTCCGAAGAACCTGTGAACACACTATTATCAATATTCGCCCAATAGCCATAGAATCCTTTATCATTATCTTGGAAAGTACTGTTTTCAATTATTGCAATTACAATTATTTGACCGATGGTTCCTACCCCTAAATCATTTCCAATAAAACTACAATTAACGACACGTCCACCTGAATTAATATTAGAAAATGTATGTGGATTACCAAAACCGACTTCATTATTTGTGAACGAGCTATTGTATACAGACATACGTCCTTCCATTCCAATTCCATTTTCTAGAAATTCGGCATCCGAAATAGTAACCCAATTGTATCCTTGCCCACCGTCATAAACCCCACGGTCATTATAACGGAACACAGCATGATCTATAGATCTCTCCCCTACTCCTGATCCATAGTGAACGCCCGTCTGGGCATATTCAATCACAACATGACTTAGCTCAATTTCAATCTCGTTCCCAGAATCTGATGTGTTCTCAATCCCCTTCCATTTAAGAGCACCCTGAGGGCTATCCGAATCTAATGTAAAAACAATAGGGGCATCAACAGTCCCGTTAGCATACAAATTACCTTCTCGTAACTCTAAGCGAGCATCGGCTGCAAAGCGTATTTCTACACCACTATTTATTGTCAAATCAACATCTGGGAATACCACTATGTCCTCTGTTACAAAATACGGACTCTCATCAATAGTCCAGGTTGTGTTATTAAATATACCTCCATTTACGACCGTCTGAGCCAGTGGTACATCCATAAAAAGTAGATTTACTAAAGAAAATAAAAGTAATTTCAGTTTCATTTTTTTGGATTTAATTTTTTTAAAATATGTTTTCATATTAGTAAATGTTCTAGCAGTTCGTAGCCTAAGAGTACTAAGATAATCTACAACAAAATCATAACACTAATTCTCTGTCCTTTGTTTTCTGTAGTCAGCCGATTTAAGCTACTTA
>CAZDTI010000288.1:0-11110 GCA_964508085.1 uncultured Saprospiraceae bacterium
ACTGTGGTAAGTATAAGCGTATCCGATATAAAGGAATCGTTTGTGACCGTTGTGGAGTAGAGGTAACAGAGAAGAAAGTAAGACGGGAGCGTATGGGACACATCAAATTGGTGGTTCCTGTTGTGCACATTTGGTTTTTCAAATCTCTTCCTAACAAGATTGGTTACCTGCTCGGGTTGTCTTCCAAGAAATTGGAGGCTATTGTTTATTACGAGCGTTATGTAGTCATCAACGCAGGACCGATGGAAGGTACTGTTGAGAATCTTGACCTATTAACGGAAGAAGATTATCTAGAACACCTTGATTCACTGCCTAAAGAAAATCAGCAGTTAGAAGATGATGATCCGAATAAGTTCATCGCCATGATGGGAGCCGATGCGGTTCGTGTGATGTTGATGCGTTTGAAATTGGATGAATTGTCTTACCAATTGCGTCACCAGGCAGCTAACGAAACTTCTCAGCAACGTAAGTCAGAAGCATTGAAGCGTTTACGTGTTGTTGAATCTTTCCGTGATGGGCAAACACGTATGGAGAATCGTCCGGAATGGGCAGTGATTCAGTACCTACCAGTTGTACCACCGGAATTACGTCCGTTGGTTCCATTGGATGGTGGTCGTTTCGCCTCTTCGGATTTGAACGATTTATACCGTCGTGTAATCATTCGTAACAATCGTCTGAAAAGATTATTAGAAATAAAAGCTCCTGAAGTAATCCTTCGAAATGAGAAGAGAATGCTACAGGAAGCAGTTGACTCTTTGTTTGACAACTCTCGTAAATCAAATGCAGTAAAAGCAGAAGGTGGACGTGCGTTGAAATCATTGAGTGATATTCTGAAAGGTAAACAAGGACGTTTCCGTCAAAACCTTTTGGGTAAACGTGTGGATTACTCCGGTCGTTCTGTGATCGTGGTAGGACCAACATTGAAGCTACACGAATGTGGTATTCCTAAAGGGATGGCTTCTGAGTTGTTTAAGCCTTTCGTTATCCGAAAATTGATTGAGCGTGGTATTGTAAAAACAGTGAAGTCTGCTAAGAAATTGGTAGATCGTAAAGACCCTGTGATCTGGGAAATCTTGGAGAACATTCTTAAAGGACACCCGGTTATGCTTAACCGAGCTCCTACACTTCACCGTTTGTCTATCCAGGCTTTCCAACCGGTCCTTATCGAAGGAAAAGCGATTCAGCTACACCCACTTGTTTGTGGTGCCTTCAACGCGGATTTTGATGGTGACCAGATGGCAGTACACGTACCATTGAGCCACGCAGCCATTTTGGAAGCACAGGTATTGATGTTAGCAGCACACAACATGTTGAACCCACAAGATGGTTCACCGATTACCCTTCCTTCTCAGGATATGGTACTAGGGTTGTACTACTTAACAAAAGAAAGAAAGAATTCTAAGGAAAGAGAGGTGAAAGGAGAGGGAAGTATTTTCTATTCTCCTGAAGAAGTGAATATTGCTTACAACGAAGGAAAAGTGGATTTGCACGCTTCTATAAAAGTACGTGTAAATACGGTTGAGGAAGATGGAACACCAGTTACTAAGCGAGTTGATACGACTGTAGGACGTGTGATCTTTAATGGTGCAGTTCCTAAGACGGTTCCTTATGTAAATGAATTGTTGACAAAGAAGAACCTTAAGAAAGTTATCAACGACATTCTTACAATGACGGATTTCCACGTAGTTGCAACTATGTTGGATCAGATTAAGGAGCTTGGTTTCTATTGGTCTTTCAAAGGAGGTCTGTCTTTCAACCTTGGAGATTTGATTAACCCAACGATGAGAGAATCTACATTGAATTCTGCTCAGGAAGAAGTAGATGAAGTGTGGGACAATTACAACATGGGATTAATCACCAACAATGAGCGTTACAATCAGATCATTGATAAGTGGACTTTTGCGGATAACCGCATCACCGATGGTTTGTTGAAAGAATTGGCAGCGCACAAGCAAGGATTCAACTCGGTATACATGATGTTGGATTCTGGTGCGCGTGGATCTAAGCAGCAGATTAAGCAGCTTTGTGGTCTTCGTGGACTGATGGCAAAACCGAGAAAATCCGGTGATACTGGAGGAGCGATTATTGAGAATCCAATTCTTTCTAACTTCCTGGAAGGTCTATCTGTATTGGAATACTTTATCTCTACTCACGGTGCACGTAAAGGTTTGGCCGATACGGCATTGAAGACAGCGGATGCGGGTTACTTGACTCGTCGTTTGGTGGATGTATCTCAGGATGTTGTTATCATCGAGGAAGATTGTGATACATTAAGAGGTATCGCAACGACGGCTCTGAAAGACAACGATAAGGTTATTCAGAACTTAGCGGATAGAATCAAAGGACGATTCACTTTACACGATATTATTCATCCTGAAACGGAGGAGGTAATCCTTGCTTCTGGTGAATACATCAATGAACGGCAAGCGAAATATATCGAAAGTGTAGAGATAGAAGAAGTGACGATTCGATCTGTACTGACTTGTGAAACGAAGAGAGGAGTATGTACGAAGTGTTACGGTAAGAACCTTGCCTCTGGACGAATTGCAGAACAAGGAGATGCCGTTGGTATTATCGCAGCACAGTCGATTGGAGAGCCGGGTACTCAGCTTACCTTACGTACCTTCCACGTGGGTGGTATCGCATCGGTAAGCAAGCAGGAAAACCAGTTCGTTACCAAATCGAATGGTGTGATTGAATTTGATGGTATCCGAACCACTTCATCTGTAGATGATCAAGGAAAAGATATTCAGGTTGTACTATCTCGTGCAGGGGAGATTAGAATTTTAGATGCGGAAAACAACAATAAGATTTTATCTTCCACGCATATTCCTTATGGAGCTACGCTGAACGTGAAGAACAAAGCAAAGGTGAAGAAAGGAGATGTTGTTTGTGAATGGGATCCATTTAACGCAGTTATTGTTTCTGAACATGCGGGTATTGCTCAGTTCGAAGCGGTAGAAGAAGGAACTACTTTCCGAGAAGAGAAAGATGATCAGACTGGTTATGCAGAGAAAGTTATTATTGAAAGTAAGAACAAGCGAATGATTCCATCGATCAAGATTGTAAACCCTGATGGTGATGAGTTAATTAGCTATAACTTACCAGTGGGATCATACATCTCTATAGAAGATGGAGCGAAGGTTCAATCTGGACAGAGTGTCGCAAAGATTCCAAGATCTCTTGGAAAGATTCAGGATATTACCGGTGGTCTTCCAAGGGTAACGGAGCTTTTCGAAGCACGTAACACTTCGAACCCTGCAACACCTTCTGAAATTGATGGTGTAGTTTCCTTCGGAAAGATCAAGCGTGGTAACCGTGAAGTATTCGTTACAGACGAAAAGACAGGACAAGTTAGAAAGTACCTTATCAAATTATCAAAGCACATTCTCGTACAGCAGGGTGACTTTGTAAGAGCAGGATTGCCATTATCTGATGGTGCTATTGCACCAAGAGATATTTTGAATATCAAAGGACCATTCGCGGTACAGTACTACTTGGTGAACGGAGTACAGGAAGTATATCGTTCTCAGGGTATCAATATCAACGATAAGCACATTGAGGTAATCGTTCGTCAGATGATGAGAAGAGTACAGATTGAAGATGCTGGTGATACTACATTCTTAGAAGGAGAAGCAGCTGAGAAGTACGACTTCTTAGAGCAGAATGACTGGATCTTTGATAAGAAATTTATTGAAGATGGTGGTGATTCTACGAAGTTGAAGCCAGGACAGTTGGTGACTTTACGCCAGTTGAGAGAAGAGAATTCTTACTTGAAGCGTAACGACAAGAAGCCAGTTACTTTCCGTGATGCGGTTCCTGCAACTTCTAGCCCAATACTCCAGGGTATTACTCGATCTTCTTTGGGTACGAGCAGTTGGATTTCAGCAGCATCGTTCCAGGAAACGACTAAGGTATTGAGTTCTGCCGCTATTGCAGCGAAGCAAGACTTCTTACTTGGTTTGAAGGAGAACGTAATTGTTGGAAAACGAATCCCTGCCGGTACAGGTGCGAGACGCTATGATCGTTTGTTTGTGAGTCACAGAGAAGTGTACGAAGCGAACAGAGCGAGAATGGAGCAGTTGGAAGAGGTGGAGGAATTGGGATCCGCTGAGATTTAATGAATTGAATTGGTCTTAGGGCCATTTTGGATAGAGGAAGCCGCCAGTGAATTTATTCGCTGGCGGCTTTTGTATTTGCAGCAGATGGCCAGAGCTTTTGAGATAGAGTTACTAAACTTTTCCTTAATATATACGTGGAAGAACTAGTAAACCTACAGCAAATAAAGGGAGTCTTCATTTTTTGGTGAACGCAAAGTTCGCTAAGCACGCAAAGCTCTCACTAAGCTATTATATTTTACGCTTTCAATTTGGACACCATCTATTGAAGATCCTCCAAATAAAATTACTCCACTCCCAAGTTCTTCAACACTCCTTTACCATACTCATTCCCCGGATCAATCGCCACCGATTTCTGGTAATTTACAATCGCCAATTCTTTATTACCATCTTCCAGATAAGCTTCTCCTAAACTATCATATACATTCCCAGAAGTTGGAAAGGCTTCTACGTTTAATATGAAAACAGCAATCGCTTCCTTTACTCTTCCGGATTGTAAAAAAGTATAACCAATAGCATTCATCTCGGACTCTCTAAGGGAGTAACCTTCTGCATCTTTATATTCTTGAAACCATTTTATACCACTGACAATGTCTGTAGATTCTATTTTTTCTAACAAATTAAAGGCAACAGATCTTAGCATGGAAGAGTGAAAATATTCACCAGGGTTTCCGACCGCTGGAATAAATTCCAGATATGGGAAAGACAAAGAAACATCGTCAACCGTTTCCCCTTTTAAAAATTGAATAATAGTAGCGGTAGCTTTAGGATGTGCTAAAATTTGTTCATGCCCTGCATTTTTCACGATAATGTGATTACTCTTGGAGAAACCCCAACGCAGTTGCTCCGCTTGATAGGGTGGGGTGTTGAAATCCAAAGAACCACTCATGAAGAGCGTACGTGTGTCTGTTGTTAATGGGGAACGGAATTCTTCTCCTAGGTCAGGCGCTGGCCAGCCCGTTTCTAATTTACTCATATTTACTATGCCCCCAAACATACTTTTTTTCTGTTCGTCTGCGATTTGTTGCAAGCGAGCAGGGCTTCCTCCAGATGCTAAATCCATTGTAGCAGACATTCCATTGGCGCCATAAAAATTGCCAATACGCCTTTGGACGAACCATTGTAGCATGGAATAATCGTCCTGATAAATGCTGACCAAAAATCTAGGAAAAACTGGAATGTCACTAGCATCGCCGATATCGATTCTTAATATCATATTCAATCCGTATGGCCCCACTTTTACATCCATTGGTGCACCAGTGATTGGTGAATTGATGGTGACGACTGCAGGTTCTTTTTTTAACTTTTCTACTACCGCTTCATACAGGTCCACTAAGCTAGGAACTGCTGAATTGACCTTTGGGTCTTCTTTTGCCATAAGGGCTATTTTACGAAATTGAGTGTCCATAGACAAGGGTAATTTGAAGGTTTGATCCAGTCCCTCTACACCCACTAAGACAGCATTGTCTACATATTCTTCGAAGTACTTGATATAAGTTTGTCCCAAATGTGATCCATAGCTAAAACCCAAGAGATTCCATTTTTCGTAACCCAAGGCTTGTCTCAAAACATTAACATCTGTTGCACTTTCAAGAGAGGTGTATCCATCCAGATCAACTCCTTTCATAGCGAAAGAAGCCAGTGCTGCATTGTCTACTTGTTGGTAATGCTGTTTTGCGCTTTCGGAATCTACGAGTACATTTTCGGGAAGTTCTTTTGTCCAGGTAAAGGAGACGCGCTCACGACCAGCTCCAGTACCTCTTTGGTCAAGTAAGATGACATCACTTAGCTCTAGGTGAGGTAGCCAGTTTTCTAAGTAACGTGGATTGCTTGCTTGCCAGGTACAGCTAGCTCCTGGGCCTCCTTCTAAGTAAATGAGGGCTGTTCCCGGATTTGGGTTTTTACTTTTTAAACGAATGTAATGAATAGGAATCTCGATAGACTTAGGATTCGATCTGTTCTCAGGAACCTTGAGGCTTCCGACCTCAGCCGGGACTTCCACACCAGAAGCACTGGTAAAATTCTCCTCTTCTACTATCATCTTTTTCAAAAGGCTTTCTCTAATAACGGCTTCGGATGCTTTTCCACCCACCTGATCTGCACAGTTAAAAACATCATCACTTGTTCCGAAAGTATTAGACATTGCAACAACGATTCGTCTGGCGTCCGGCCAAATGAAGAGTTGTGTTGCAGCACCTTGTTGTGAGCCACTGTGTCCGATGACATTCTCTCCCATACGGTTTGTACCGTATAAATACCAACCAAACCCGTAGCCACTTCCTCCCTGTTTTATGCCAGGATCTTTGATCATCAGGTTAAAACTCTTTTTTGTAACCAATTTGTTATCCAGGATAGCTTTGCCAAATTTCAAGAGGTCTTCTACTGTAGAATAAAAGCCACCGCCGGGCGTTCGATTGCTGAGGTTGTTTTTTTCTTCTTGATTTATGCTCCCGTCTTGACTGCGTTCATATAGTTGTGCTTGGTTTTTATATTTTTTGGAAAAATGTTCTACTCCGGTATTTTTCATTCCTGTCGGTTCCCAAATATATTTTTTTAAATATGCTTCAAATGATAATCCAGAGGCCGCTTCAATAATAGCACCTAACACAACGTAGCCGTAGGTAGTGTAAGCATATGCCTCTCCAGGTTTGTGTCTTAAACTCCGATCTTGAAAGACGGCCATAGCTTCTTTTACGGTTGGATATTCAATCAAAGAATTGAATTCCTGATTTTGATAACCACCGATCCCGGAAGTGTGGTTTAACAGATGCCGAATGGTAATATTTCCTTCTTTGTGAGCAGGGAAATAGGGGAGGTGTTTTCTTGCGAGATCATCATAGTCTAATTTTCCTTGTTCTTGTAATTGGACGATAGCGATGGCCGTCATGCTTTTTCCAATGGAAGCTGTTCTGGTTTTTGTTTGTGCTGTAAATGGAATTTTTTTATCTATATCTGCGAAGCCAGCAGCATCGGTCCATTGAATATTTTCATTAACGAGATAACCAGTGCTAATTCCTGCCACTTTATTTTGGTCGATGAGGTCAGATAGAATTTGAGATTTTGTGGTGTTGTTTTGACCTTGAATTTCACTTAAAAGAAAAAGGAATAAGAAGAGAGGGAGTAATTTTAATTTTGGGTATATCATGATTATTATTTTTGTCCAAGCATTTATCTATTTGAAGTAAATTTCAAGAATTAATCTTATTTCGGTTTGGTCCAATACTGATTTGGATTATTGGTTTTATACGTTTTAAAAGTCACACCTGACTTCGGATAGGTGCGCTCGGTTATTTTAGGCGATTGATTGAAACCATCTATTGGAATTAATTCCACATATGTTCGAATTTTTCCTTTTTCATTGGTTTCAAAATTGTACTCGCTTCTCAACGGACAACTGAATCGGTATAGGTTTTTAGCCATGTATTTTAAGAGATAATACTCCTTTACGGTGGATGCCTGATTATTCCAATTGGCGTCAGGGTTAAGAATGATTGGCTCGTTTTTTATAAGCTTTTCTCTAACTTCTGACAAACCTAATAATTCTCCTGTTTCATCCATAATATAGGCGTCATGGGTTGGGTCTATCCATATCCATTTGCTTAGATCTTCAGAATAGACCATATTGATTACATGGCAATCATTGAAAATGGAATCTTTAGGCATACAAGTGACGAACCTTGATTTTATTCCCAAGGCTAAATAACAGTCGTTTAAAACAGTTGCCAATCCTCGACAATTCAATCCTCTATTTCCTTGTTTACATTCCGTAATTAAGCTCATGGCATTTTTAACTATTGGATTTTCATGATTTCCATCATGAGGAATTAAATCATGAATCCAATGCATTAAGTTTAGAATCTTAGAGACTTCATTTCCACCTCCTGCAATCGAATCAAGGTTAAGCGTTTTTCGAAGTATTTTTAAGGATAGCTCGGAGGAATCTTGGTAATAGAATGCTGGAATATCGATCATCTCCTTTTGATTATAATCCTCCGCTCCTTTTAGAATGTCTAGATAGGTTGGCTTATATTTTATTTGAGTAAAAGCTGAATCTTTTTTGTTCAATAAAATGATGAAGTCATACACGGAGTCTCGATGGATTTCATAGCTTAGGGAATCTAAGTCGGTATAAAAGGTAACGGTTTGGCCAAGTTTGTTAGAAGTATAAACATCAGGTTTTGCTTCGGGTGCTAAAGACCAATTACCTTTTACAAATTCATCTCCGTTTTTTATATCAATTAAACTTACATTAGAATGAATTAAGGGTAAACTGTTTTGTGCTATTACTAATGAAGAGGTCAGTGTAATTAGTAATAAAAGTTGAAATAATTTGAATTTAGAATTTATCATGATTTTTGTTTTTTGAATTCAATGTTAAAGTTTCTCGTATCAGAAAATGTAAAACCAATAATGTTGTTTTTTGCATCTCTGATGAATTTGAACTGCCCGCCAAAACCACTGAAAATGTCTTTTTTTATTGGCCTTAGTTTTAGATCGTTCATCCTATAATGTTGCCGGATTAATTGGTCATTCTCAACAGTGAAAATATATTCAGTTGATAATTCTTTGCAATAAAAAGAACCTGTAAAATTTGATAAGTCGACATTGGCAGGATCAAAAGGTTTTTCACCAGGTTTCAGCTTAGTCGCTGGCATAATGCTTCCACTTTCGTGATTTAATTTAAGGGATTCAATTTTTCCGTTTTTATTTTTAAGGAAATCAATGCTGGCAGGAGTACCTGCTATTGCAAAATTCGTATAAGTATTCGATTCTAATAAAAATTTTGAATGCCCAGAAGACTGACAAGCTAATTGATCATTTTCTTTAGTGATACTAAATAAACCGCCTCGATCAAATTCATAATCACCAACATAATGGTCTAAGTTGTTTGGATCAATGATGATCTTTTCTTTTTTCACCACTTCCTTTTCTGTCTCTGCTTTGGCTTCTGCTTTAGCAATGTCGTCTTCTAAATAAATGTCTACAATTTTATGGGCGATAGTGTAAGGGCCAAAGTCTGCGGAGTTGCCAATCACTACCACTGAAAAGTCTTGATCTGGAAAACGAGCCAGAATACTACGGTATCCTGCATGTGCGCCACCGTGATGAATCATATTCAGACCACCTTTGTATTTTTTCACAAATTGGCCAAGAGCACCTTCAAAGGTTTCTCCATTGTTTAAGGTCGCCAGCGTATTCATCTTTTTAACGAGCTTCGCATCTCCAACTTCAGGTGTCGAGAAATTCATTGCCCAAAGGCTTAGGTCTTCAACCGTTGTATACAAACCAGACGAGCCAACTAAGGAAGAACTTAAGTTCGATTTTTTATAAACACCATCATCCAAATGATAAGAATAGGTTCGATTCTTTATGGTTTTCTCATAGTCATCAATAAAAATAGAATGAGACATTCCCAAGGGTTCAAAGATATGGAGCGCGGTAAACTCAGAAAAAGTTTGCCCCGAAACCCTTGCTACTACTTCAGCTAAAACAGCGTAGCCAACATTACTATAAACGTATTTTTCACCAGGAGGGAAATTCAATTTGGTCTGCTTACTCAGCATTCTTAGAATGGCCGCTGTAGTCCATACATCCGACTGATCCCAACCTGCAAAAGGAAGAAAAAGAGCCAGACCACTAGTATGCGTTGCTAAATGCCGCAAGGTAATTGTAGAGCCAAAATTTGGAACTTCGGGCACATACTTTCTAACATCATCGTCAAGAGAAAGTTTGCCTTCTTTTTCTAACAATAAAATTGCAAAAGCAGTAAATTGTTTGGAAACAGAAGCGATACTAAAAATAGAGGAAGTGGTAATAGGAATGTCGTATTCCAAATTTGCTATTCCATATCCTTTTTTATAAACGATTTCATCACCTTTCACAACAGCTATCGCTGCACCGGGTTTTTGATCAGCCTCCCCGTTATGCTGGAGTAGAAACTCTTCTATTTTATCATTTGCAGAAATGGCCTTTGGCCTAATGGCTTCAACGGTCAACTCATATTTCCCAGGCGTTTTAATTGCTTCAAATAAACTAACTTCTAAAGTATAGATTCCCTTATCTGTTGAGTTTATTGTTATGAGCTCGGGACCATTGGTTCCATTTGGGCTATCAAATTCCTGTATCTTTTTCCCTTTGGAGTCATAAGTTGTAATCATAACATCTACTCCAATTTGTATTAATTTTAGAAAGGCGAATTGATCACTTTCTAAATTCAGGTGGTATTGATGTTTTTGGTTTCCCTCCATTTTGGTTGTGATGGGTTGACCTAGTTCTAGGCTCCCTTTTTGGATTTGACCTCTGGTTTGATAGCTGATTAAAAGGCATAGAATGGCCAGGAGAACGGGTGTTCTGAAGTTCATAATTTTACGTTTTTTAGTGTTTTTGATTTTAGTTGAAAGGAGGAGAAAGGGTAGATAAAGGTTTCCCTTATTTGCGATTCCCACAATAGTGGAAGCCCTTATCTACCATTTCCACCTTATCGACTCCTTTACTGCTCCGCACCCTGAGACTGCAAATACTTAGCAATATTCTTCTCTCTATTTTCTAAAGCTTCCGATAAAGGAGAGCCTATATGTTGTACCCATTTGTTAACATTAGCACCTTTGGCAATCAATAACTTGACAACAGCTAATTCCCCATCTTGCACAGCACCAATCAGCGGCGTACCTACATGTTCCACTGCCTTGTCAATATTGGCCCCCTTATCAATAAGATATTCTACCACCTTGAGCTGACCATCTTGTGCGGCACCAATTAATGGAGTTCCAACATGTGCGACCTCTTTATCCAAATTAGCTCCTTTTTCCGTTAGTAATTTAACGACAGCTATCTCTCCATCTTGGGCTGCCACAATTAAAGGCGTTCCTACATGAGCTACTCCTTTGTCAAGATCAGCACCACCGGCAATTAACTTTTGAACGACCCCCACTTGCCCATCACTTGCTGCTACCAATAGTGGCGTTCCTACATGAGCTACTCCTTTGTCAAGA
>CAZDTI010000289.1:0-11086 GCA_964508085.1 uncultured Saprospiraceae bacterium
GCGATCTGAAATGATTCCGATAATGGTTTTGTAGTCACCCAAGCTGCAAAAACAAAAGGTAAGCCAGTATGTTCTTTCCATGCTTCACCCAGATCATATACATACTTATGTTTTTCATGAAGACCGATTGTTCGATCACCGATAACTACAGCTGCTCGTTTTCCATTTATTTTGTCGATAAAACCATCTTCGGCCTGTAATAACTTCGGCTCCCGCTTCCAATATTCTTTTAATAATATTTGTGCGAGCTCAACCGATGTTCTGGAATGATGATCTAAGTACAATTCTTCAATTTCTTCAATAGGAGAATCACTATATATACAAACCGTTTTCACTGCACCTTCACAGCCAATACAATAATCAGAAATCACCTGTGGGTTTTTCCCTGCCTGAATTAACTGCGGAATTGCCCCTACTGGAATTAAACCTAAATCTGCTTCCCCACTTAATAATTTATCCGCGCAAATCGATGGAATCTCTAACTGCAAATCAATGTAGTCTTCCAATTCTTTTTGCTGAACTAGACCATATAACAACGGTTTTGTATTCAAGTAACTGACTGCAACTACTTTTACTTTTTTCATAGGCTTTCCAAATGACTACTGTCGTTTTCTAATTCCATAAATATCTTTCCATCGTTAAAAGTTGCTTTGTACAATCCAGTATTGGTATGTTTATTTTCCTCCATTTTTTTCAGATGACCGTCTCTTAACAAAGAAATTAAGCAACGTAAAGTTCTACCATGAGAGCAAATCAGGATTTTAGGCTCAGGCTGCTGTTTCAATCTTTCGATAAATCCGCTTAATCTTGTACTTAGCTCAGTCATACTTTCTCCCTCTTCTGCACGCACATCGTAATTGCCTGCCTTCCAAGAGGTAACCATATGCTTATAGGCATCCTTCATATCTATAGATGCCGATTTCCCTTCGTAGCGCCCCCAATGCATTTCATTGATAGTCGCATCTTTGTAAATCGGAATTCCCAGCCGCGCAAAAGGTTGAACCGTTTGGCGCGTTCGTTGGAGCGCAGAAGTTATGATTTTATCAAAGGGAATCGCTTTGTACTTATCATAAAATGCATAAGCTTGCCGAATTCCATTTTCATTCAATTCGCTATCGATGCCACTTCCTTGTACAATTCCTTTAAGGTTGTAGTCGGTCTGTCCGTGACGTATAAAATACCATTCTCGCTTCATCTAATTATTTTTTACTACGGGTAAAGAAACGTAGCCTTTGTAAATCGTATCTTCTTCAAAAACATGATCGGTGTAATCTTTTATCACACCATATAAAGTATCTCTTTCGATTGGCTTTCGACCAACTGCCCGAATAAGGTTCACCAATTCACTAGTGCTCATTGCTGGTGTTTGTTCTTCAGAACCTGCCATCGTATAAATCTTGGTGGTATCGTCAATTGTTCCATCAATATCATCCACACCATAAGCCATCAACAACTGTGCGATATTTCTTCCGATCATTGGCCAATAAGCCTTGATGTGATCAAAGTTGTCCAAATAAATTCTGCTGATTGCATAGTTACGCATATCTTCCACCGTAGTGGATTCTGAGATGTGCGACATTTGATTTCCTTTGTTTCTAAATTTCAAAGGAATAAAAGTTTGGAAACCTTTGGTCTTATCCTGTAGTTTCCGCAATTCTTCCAGGTGATGAATTCTGTGTTCAAATTTTTCGATGTGCCCATAGAGCATCGTCGCATTTGAACGGCCACCGAGTTCATGCCAGATTTCATGGATTCGCAACCATTCCTCTCCAGAGCACTTACCTCCAGCAATTTGATCCCGAATCTCCGGATGGAAAATTTCCGCCCCACCACCAGGCATAGAATCCAAACCCGCATCTTTCATTATCTTCATGCCCTCTTCGTAAGACACTTTTCCTTTTTTGAATATATAATGATACTCTACTGGAGTCAATGCTTTTACGTGCAACTCTGGTCGATGCTTTTTTATAGCCGTAAATAAATCTGCGTAAAATTTCAAATCGTATTGTGGTAACACTCCCCCAACAATATGCACTTCAGTTACTGGCTGATCATCATACTTCTTCACGATATCCAACATTTCTTCCATTGTATATTCCCAGCCTTCCTCTCTTTTTTTTATCAATCTACTGTAAGAACAGAAGGTACAAGTGTAAAGACAGACATTGGTTGGCTCCATATGAAAGTTCCTATTGAAATAGGTGTTATTACCATGTCTTTTTTCACGAATGTAATTGGCTAACATTCCAAGGTAAGAAAGCGGTGCCTCTTCGAATAGTACATTCCCATCAGCAGAGGTAATTCGCTCATTATCAAGTACTTTATGAGCGATTTTGACCAAAGGCTCTGAGAGCTTAGTCAAGGACAATAAATTTAGTATATCTTGTTTTGATTGCATAAGTTGTTACTTACTTTTATAAGCTGTAAATGTAACAAGAATTGAGGGCTTGTGTTTAGTAATAAGAAGGAATTTAATCCTCTAATTCCCGAATCCGCTTAACCGACAATAAATTAACCGCATTCTTACTAAGTCCTTCAATATTCCGTTTTGCAAAAAGAGCCGTTTCATCATAGAACATAAATATGACCGGGGCTTCTTCAATTAGAATTCGATCCATTTCCTGGTGATAGGTAATTCGTAAGGAATCATTGTTTTCACTAAGGGCTGCCTCGTACAATTCATCATAGCGTTCATTTTTGAAACGGGTGTAATTTGGCGGTGCAGGTGTTTTACTATAAAACATGATAGTGAAAGTCTCTGGATCAGGATAATCCCCAATCCAACTGGCTCTAAAAAAATTCGACTGTCCTTTACTCATCATCTCTCTCAATGTAGCTGATTCTAATATATCAACCTGAACCTTGACACCAAGATCTGACCACATACTGGCCATAAAAGTACAAAGGTCTTCGTAATCTTTATTGGTTTGTAATTTTATTGTTGCCATTCCTTCTCCATTTGGAAAACCAGCTTTACGCAATAATTCATTCGCCTTGTCTGGATCATAAGAATAACCGATCACTTTTGAAGGATCATGAGAAGGCAAGCCTCGAGGGGTAAAACCACTATTGGCGGCTTTTCCTACATTATTTCGCATGGAGCGCAACATGAGCTCTCGATCTATGCCGTAGTTTAGAGCTTGTCGAACTTCTTTTATTCGAAGTGGGTTCTCAGGATCATCTGAGGACATATTTATGCCTAAGTATTCCATATTTAGATATGGAGATTTTAAAAATTGTAATTGTTCTCTAAGGTTATATTGTAATTCACCTTCTTTGGTTAACAATTCATTTACGAAAGAAGCATCTAGTCCTGACATAAAATCTATTCGGCCATTCATCAATTCAAGATAAGCAGTCTTTCTGTCGTTAATGAAACTAATTCGAATACCTTCTTGATAAGGTAATGTATCTCCCATACCCTTTTCAAAATAGTTATTATTTCTTTTCAGGAATAAGGCTTGATTTTCCATCCAACGTTTGAATTGGTAAGGTCCAGTTCCTACAGGATGCTCTCGAAAAGTACGGCCATAATGCTTAACTACCTCTGGAGGCACAACGGAGCAATACTGCATAGTCAGTATTCCAGTCATTGGACGGAAGGGACTTAAAAGTTTAAGTACAAAAGTATTTTCGTCTGGCGCCGAAAAGGGTTGAATAGTATCTATCCGGCCTCTAAAAATCCAGGCTCCAGGAGAACCAACTTCTGGGTCTAGAATCCGCTGAAAGCTTTGCACAAAATCATTGGCCACCACTCGACGTCCTTTGCCATTCGGAAATGCTGGATCATCATGAAAAAAGACATCTTCGCGAAGCTTAAAAGTATAAACTAATCCATCATCAGAGATATTCCAGTCATTTGATATACAAGGTTTTATATTCAATGACTCATCTAACTGTAAGAGGCCATTATACAAATGATCTACAGCCCAAATGTTATTCTGACTTCGGGAAAAAGCAGGATCTAAAGAGGTAATTGCATTGGGCTGGTTATAATGGAAGACCTTAGACGAACCTTGCTGAGTACCCGTATCACATGACCAAAGGTTACAAGCCATCATCAAACCAAGGAGAAACAAATTATTGACATTCATCTTACAGATTTTACCTCAAATAAAGGTACTTTTGGCCACATTATAAAATTGACGTTAATTGAAAACAACAAACTTAGACAATATGAAAAATACATTCTCCCTTTTGGTCGCTTTTACAATCTGTTTGTTTATGGCAACTACATCTTGCAACAATGCTTCTACAGATCAGAAAAAAGACGGACATGAACAGGCTGACAGGCATGACAAAGATAATAAACATGGCGAAAAACATAAGCATGGTGAAGGTGATGGCCACGGGCAACATCATAGTGGATCAAATCCACACGGTGGTGGTTCTGCAAATGCTTTACCAGAAGGTCAGTTGAAATATCCACAAGAAAAACATTTAACCAATATGAGGCAGATGACCTTCGGAGGTGATAATGCCGAAGCATATTGGAGTTTTGATTCCAAGAAATTGGTTTTTCAAGCTTCCAATAAAGCATGGGGAGCCGACTGTGATCAAATCTTCATTATGGATGCAGACAAGCCAGCGAAAGAAAAACCACAGATGGTTAGTACAGGGTTAGGGAGAACGACCTGTTCTTACTATATGCCAGGTGATGAAACCATCATTTATGCTTCTACTCATTTAGGAGATAAAGCTTGTCCTGAAGCTCCACGTTCAGTGAATGGAAAATACGTTTGGGGAATCTTTCCTGACTTTGATATTTTTATTGCTGACTTAAAAGGAAATATTGTTAAGCAATTGACAGACACTCCAGGTTACGACGCAGAACCGACTGTTTCTCCAGATGGTAAGACTATTGTTTTTACTTCTACGCGTAGCGGTGATTTGGAATTGTATACGATGAATCTGGATGGCTCCAATGTTAAACAAGTTACAACTGGACTTGGATATGATGGAGGTGCGTTTTTTACGCCAGATAGTAAACAATTGATTTTCCGTGCTAGTCGTCCACAAGGTGAAGAAGCCCAGAAAACGTATAAAGATTTGTTAGCGCAAAATGTAGTTCAGCCAACAAATATGGAGCTGTACATTTGCAATGTAGATGGCTCTGGTTTAAAGCAATTGACTAGTTTTGGAGGAGCGAACTGGGCGCCGTATATGCACCCTTCCGGAAAGAAAGTTTTGTTTTCCAGCAATCACAAATCCGAGAGTGGTCGTGTGTTCAATATCTTCTCTATGGATTTAGATGGAAAGAATCTTGAGCAAATTACTTTTGATAATACTTTTGATGCCTTTATAATGTTTTCGCCGGACGGGAAGAAAGTGGCGTTTAGTAGTAATCGAAATAATGGGGGGACTCGAGATACTAATGTTTTTGTGGCGGATTGGGTGGAGTAGCACAATTTGACAAAAAATATAAATTCTAATATAGAGGCTAAAAATTGATTTTTGATCAGACTTTTAGCCTCTATATCTTAGGAATATTTATCACTCCCAGCGGTTAAATGGCATCCCAACCAAATTCGCATTATAATACCTCGCATCTCCCGAAACCTCCTCTCCCACCCAACTCGGTAAAACAACCTCCTGCTCTTCAAACTCCAACTCCACTTCTGCTAAGACTAAGCCCTCATTCTCTCCCTCAAAAACATCAACCTCCCAGGTCATTCCATTTTCAATAACAAGGTATCTCCGTTTCTCTATCAAAGGTTTTTCGCAAAGTAATAACAATTCCTTTGCATCATTCAAAGGAATTTCATATTCAAACTCCGCTCGACTGTTCCTTACTGTCACCCCTTTTATGGTAATCAGGCCTTTCGTGCCAGCAACCCGAACTCGAACCGTTCTTTCTTTCTGAGCATTGAGATAACCTTGCCTAAATACAGTTCCCTGATCCGCTTTCTTTCGCCACCCTTCCGAGGCTAATAGGAATTTTCTTTCTATTTCTATTGGCATAATTTGCGTTATCACTAAATTGAATGTCCGTAACCCCTTACAGTCTAAATATATTCTGTTTTATGTATCACGTAAGTGCCTGCCATCATATCATGAAGTCCTCTATTTTCAGAGTCAAAAGCTACAAAGATGCAGGCAATTAGCACCAATGCACTCATCCAAGATGATTGATCATTGACTCCTGTTTCTAGTTGCAGTATTGCGATTTCAGCCAAAGAAGTTGCCTCTTGAAATCCTGAGACATTGAATAAAGAAACCATGGCAAATAAGGACACCAACTGAGTAGGCAACCAAGGAACATATCGTTCAAGAGCTTGCCGAGCAGAAACTGGTTCTAAATCTTGACTAATGACCATTATTCCTAAAGCCATTTTACCTAAGGTAGCACCATAGTTGGTTTCCATATAAGGCTTATAAAGGGTTGAAGCAGCCCAGCACAATAGGAAAATGGGGAGTATTTTCCAACCTGTATTATTCATAGTCATGATACCTACAATTGGGATCATAACTAAAGCATCAATTAAACTTGCACCTACTCTTAACCAAAAGGAAGCGAAGTGAATAGGAGTTTCTTCAAAGTCGTATTCCTTAAATCCTCCATCTAATATATTCTCGCTCATAAATGTTTATGATTATTAAGTTTAATTTTTTTCCTCCTGCTCATGCTGGTATGTATTATGCAATATTACTATTTTTGTACCGTCTAATTAAGAAACGTATTCACTAAAAGGAACTTTAAGGCCTTAAAGATCCAATTAAAATTATAAAAATGAAAAAGTATTCTTTTGTTTTTGCAGCATTTCTCCTCCTTTCAGGGCTTGTTCTGCAAAGCTGTTCTACTCCTATTACAGGAACCCGAATAAGCGGGAAAATCGAAAATGGAGGCAATATGAAGGTATTCTTAGATCGAATGACCTTTACCAATCAGTCTGAAGTTGTTCAAAAAGGTGATTTAGATGGAGATGGAAACTTTACTTTAGATTTAACCGATGGTATAGATGCCGGTTTATATCGGGTAAGAGTGGGCGGATCCAATTCCTTGCTCATCCTAAACGGGACAGAGAAGGATATAAAACTCTCTGCTGAATTAGGCGCAATGAAACAAGGAAATATCACTATTGAAGGAGCTCCCGATGCCGCTGGCTTTTTGGATATTTTGCAAAAGATTTCTACTCAGCAGGCTTCATTACCACAAGCAAAGTCTTATGTCGAAAGTGCAACGAATCCTATTGCAGCGGCTATGGTTACTCAGATGTTCTTAGGTGGTAAAGAAGAGTATTTAGGCGTTCTTAACACAGCTGCTCAGAAGCTAAAAACCGCGCATCCTGATTCTGACTATGCCACTGACTTTGGTCGATATGCTGCTGGAATGGCGCAACAAATCCAACAAAGAAAAGCAGCTGAACTTGTATCTGTTGGCGCTCCTGCTCCAGACATTAAGTTGCCTAGCCCTGATGGAAAATCCTATGCCCTTTCTGATTTAAAAGGAAAGGTGGTGCTTCTTGACTTTTGGGCTAGCTGGTGTGGACCCTGTCGAAAGGCAAATCCTCATGTTGTTAGCATGTATGATAAATACAATAAGAAGGGGTTTGAAGTCTTCAACGTTTCTCTGGATGGGATAAATCCAAGAATGTTGCCTAGGTTGAAAACTCAAGAACAAAAGGATACTCAATTGGCTTCTGCTAAGAGTAAATGGGAAGCTGCCATTAAACAAGATAAACTAAGGTGGCCATATCATGTAAGTGATTTAAAACACTGGAGTTCTGAGCCAGCTGGTGTTTATGGTGTTCGCTCTATTCCACGTACTTTCCTTATAGATAGAGATGGAAATATTGCTGGTGCGAATTTAAAAGGCCAGGACTTAGAGAAAGCAGTAAAAGAATTGTTGTAATAAAACGGTAGACGGTTTTACGATAAACGATAAACGGACGTCCTTACGATTTCTAGAGCAATAAATTCATAAAGAAACCGCTTAAGCTTAAAGAAACAGAGCCCTCTTGGAAGTAATTTCCAAGAGGGCTTTTGTTTTTCCTAAAAGAGAACAATTATTTTCTAAATACAAGCTTAACTCTAAAAAGAGAAGTCAGCTTACCATAGACAAAGAATTAATTACTCTTTAACTATCTTCATTTGGAAAATCCGATTTGCATCTTTAATGCGCATCCAGTAGATTCCAGCTGATTGATTATTGATATCCAAAGTACGCTTACCATCAAAATTCTGTTCGAGGACTACCCTTCCAAGTACATCCATCAAGGTGATTTTTGCTGCTGTAAATTGATCACTTTCTACCTGCACAAAACCGCTCGTTGGATTTGGCGCCACTTTTACTAATAAAGCATCGACTATTTCCAAAGCAACTAAATCACCATCAATACAATCTTCATCTATCCCATTATCTGGGATTTCGGTAGCGAATGGATTAATTTCGGGGTTCGTATCATCACAATCTTCGTTGTTAGAAGAGTAACCTGCCGGAGCAGTTGTTTCACAAGAAGAAATAGCGACTGAGTTAACAAGTCCAAATCCATCGCCATCCTCATCAATAAAATAAGCAAAGGTTTGTAAACCCTCGTCAATCTCTCCTTCACAACTGTTGTCAATACCGTCACAAAGTTCAGGAGCATCTGGATAGACCGTTGCATTAGTATCATCACAGTCATCAAGAACATCAAATCCATCCATATCCTCATCAATAAAGTCAACGCCACTGCAATCCTCATCAATACCATTGTTTGCTATTTCCACTCCATCAGGATTTATATCTGCGTTAACATCATTGCAATCTTCCCCATTAGTTGAATAGCCAACAGGAATGATTGCCCAACAAGTATCAAAGACTGTAGAAGCATCTCCGAAACCATCATTGTCCATATCTACATAAAGTGTGATTGTTGTCAATCCTTCATCCGTTTGTCCATCACAATTATTATCCACACCATCACATATTTCTGTGGCACCAGGATTAATATCTGGGTTGGTATCATCACAATCCACATCAGAAGTATAGGAATCATTGTCTAGGTCAGGGAATGGAGCTGCAGTACCATCACAGTCCTCATCCACTGCGTTTCCGGGGATTTCATCAGCATCTGGATTGATATCTCCATTAGTGTCGTCACAATCTGTATTATTTGAAACATAACCCATCGGAGCAACCATGCTACAAGTGTCCAAAGTTGTATTCAAATCGCCAAAGCCATCATTATCCGCATCAGCATAATAAGTGTTCTGCATCAATCCTTCATCTGTTTGACCATCACAGTTATTATCTACACCATCACAAACCTCTGTAGCCCCAGGATTAATATCAAAGTTATCATCATCACAATCGTCAAAATTTGCGACATAACCAGGTTCTGGTGTTGCAGAGCAAGAAGAAATAGTCAAGTCAAGGCTTCCATAGCCATCTTCGTCCGCATCGATATAATAAACCGTAAAGGTTAATCCTTCATCCGTTTCCATGTTGCAATTGTTGTCCAAATCATCGCACAATTCTGGAGCTCCAGGATATACGGTATTATTGTTATCATTACAATCACCACCAGTATCTGAATATCCCATTGGAGCAGTCGTTGCACAAGTGGTTATCGACTCTGCATCGTCTCCAAAATTATCATTATCACTATCTTGATAATAAGTGAATAGCGTAAACCCTTCATCCGTTTGGTTATTACAGTTATTATCTTCGCCATCACAAACTTCAGTCATAGAAGGATTCACCATGTTATTGGTATCATCACAATCTGTACTATTTACTACATATCCCATTGGAGGAGTAGCAATACAAGTATCAAGAGCTGCATTCAAGTCACCAAATCCATCATTATCTGTATCTGCATAATAAGTGAAAAAGGCTAGGCCTTCATTGTTTGATCCATCACAGTTATTATCAATTCCATCACAAACTTCAGTGGCACCAGGAAATACATTTGGATTATTATCATCACAATCCACGTCAGAATTAAAGGTATCATTATCATTATCAATGATCAAAGTGATGCCATCACAGTTTTCATCAACATCGTTATTTGGAATTTCAGGCTCCCCTGGGCTAATGTCTGGATTAGTATCATCACAATCAAAAATAAAAGGACTACCATCATTATCTTCATCAATTAACCCCAAGCTATCTGTAACCAATGCTACATCATTTTCATCTCCAGCATCATAAGTGATATATAAATCAACCCCATTAAAATTCACAAGAGATCCCTCTGGCAAACCAACAAAGAATTCTGAGTTCCCAAGGGCATCCCCTATGTCATTCTCTATTAATGTAAAGATATCACCAGGTTGTGGAACATAAGTTCCTTGTAATACTAGTGTTGTAGTATCCATGTCAATACCTCCACTTGTTACATATACTTGATCATATTGTCCAACCGATGGACCGTTAATATCGTAAATCAAAGTGTTGGTGCTGAAATTCAACCCCTGACTAAATTCCAATGGTTCATTTGTGTCATAGACAGAGACAATCCCTCCAACTCCATGAATAAAATGTTCTGTTTTGATACGACCACTAGCAAGCAATGTCCCATTGTTTGTAAATTTACCAGCAGTAGATGTAAAGGCATCATCCCCGTTTCCGAAGAATACCAAAGTTCCCTCGTTTACCATATCCAAATCTCCAATTAAGCGGATACCGTTTTGTACGGAGTTTGAAACACTCAAGGTACCGATATTCGTAATCAGAGATCCACCGTCTTCAATAGCCCCACTACCGTTTATCCCTTTGCGACCAGCGGCATTGATAACAATAGTCCCGTCATTCAGAAGACTAGAACCTATTTCTATTCCATCTCCATCTGAGTTGGAAATACCAATTCGTCCAGCGTTTGTATTGTGTATATAACAATACTCGTTCAAATCAATACCATCTCCGTTTGTATTTGCGATAGAAAGAACCCCTGCTATTTTCAAAGTAGTCATTGAGTCAACAGTTCCTTCTAATCGAACGGCATCAGAACCGTTACTTCCTCCTCCAGTAGTGATCAGTGTATCGTTGATGTCTATGTAAAGATACGCACCGTTCTGAAGGATAATTGATTCTATAATTGTAGTTGTTCCTGCAACTAACAAAACGGTATCTTCTAGTGGAATTATAATATCATTTTCCAAT
>CAZDTI010000290.1:0-11077 GCA_964508085.1 uncultured Saprospiraceae bacterium
GCCTTAGAAAAATCAAGTTCATTGTTTTTTGTGAGACTGATGTAAGGGTGTGGATAATCCATGACAGAAGCACGATTATTGGCGCTGGATGCAAAATTATGGGTGAGCCCCAAAGTGTGCCCTACTTCGTGTGCAGATAACTGACGTAATCGAGCCAAAGCCATCTTTTCCATTTCTTCGGAAACTGGTTTTCCCGTTTCGTAAGGCGCCAATAATCCTTGAGCAATCAAATAATCCTGTCGAACACGCAGAGAGCCTAGGCTGACATGACCTTTTATGATCTCTCCGGTTCTGGGATCTTTGACTGAGCTACCATAAGACCAGCCTCTTGTAGATCGGTGAACCCATTGAATAACATTGTAACGGACATCCATAGGGTCTGCGTCTTCTGGCAATAGTTCAACAGTAAAAGCATTGTTGTATCCAGCTGCTTCAAAGGCTTGGTTCCACCAACGAGCACCATCGAGTAAGGCAGAGCGTACGGGTTCTGGTGCTCCGCGATCGAGGTAATATTTAATAGGCTCCACCGCATCGCTGGTTTTAGCTTCAGGGGTTTTCTTTTCCAAGCGATGGCGATTGATGAATTTCTTTTTTAGCGGTTCTCCGAGTGGCGTGGCGTAATCACTGAAAGAAATACAAGAATACCCCGAACGCGGATCGAGCTTTCGAGGACTGTAATTATCATCGGGCAATTCGATGAAGGAATGTCTTTGTCGAACGCTTAACGCTTCTGGACTTGGAGCAATACTACGAACAGAAGTTCCTTTTGGCTCTCCGACGAAAGTCAGTAAAGCTTCTAATTCCGTGTTCTTTGGAAAACTTTTGCAGCTGGGGAGATAAATCGCAGATCTACTTTTGTCTAATTTGTAAGTACCTTGTTTTTTTTGTTTTAATTTCTGAATAACGCCATGAGCATCGCGCATTAAAAAAGAAGTGGCATCGATAGTGAATATTCCATTTTTCTCACTTTTGATATAAAACCCCCAGAGGACGGATTTGGCGAAAGCTTCTTCTACTGATTTACGCTCCGCCTCATTGTCGCTGATGGCCCGGTATTTATAATTGGATTGAATCAAGAGTAACTTCGACCCACTACGTATGAAACGGACCACTCTATTTTTACCAAGCTGCCCTCGGTCAAGTCCGATGTCGTTAGAACCAAGTCCGGTTGGGAGTGAATTGAGGTAAAGGAATTCGGTGTCCAGTTTGTCGACTTCGAGCCAAATTTTACCAGTTGATTTTTCGTAATAGAAATTGAAGAATCCTTCGTGCTTTTCTTTATTGTCAAAAACATTGAGCGGCGCTTTTGGGGGACTGATGGATTGAGCAGCTTGAGGAGCTTTGCAAGCGGAGAGTAGTAGTGCCGCTAGGATACCCAATAGTTTGATTAATTTCATGGAGTTGTTGTGTTAGGTTTGTTATTTTGTCCAGGCACTTATTTACGATTGTAATAGTTGGGTTAAATATTTCTTTTCTAAAAAGTAAATTCCAACAATCCAACTTAGCAGGAATAAAGTGTTTACGAGTAACCTTAAAATCAAATGCTCCGAGGTCATAAAGGCAACTTGGCTACTTCCTAAATAAACTAAAATCGCAGATCCAATATATAAGGTAATTTTTCCAATGGGATAATCGACTGGAAAATATTTTTGTCCCAGCATATAACTCAATATGGTCATGGTAGCATAGCAAGCTAGTGCAGCCCAGGCTCCTCCGATATAACCGATTTGAGGAATCAAAATAAAATTTAGCGCCAGCGTAACGGCTACCCCAGACAGAGAAATATAAGCTCCAAACTTCGTTCGATCCGTAAGTTTATACCAGATAGAAAAATTATAGTAAATACCTAACAATAAAAATGCGATCAATAAAATAGGAACAACAGGAAGCCCCTCCTGGAAATCCCTGCCGATAAAGTGTTGAATGATGTCTATATACATCATAATACCCAGGAAAGCCAAACTACCTACTAAAGTAAACGCTTGTGCCACCTGCGCATAAGTTTTCTTCGCATCCGAACGATCTGCATTCCTGAAAAAGAAAGGTTCTGCGGCATAGTTAAAAGCTTGTGTGAATAAACTCATCAAAATAGCTATCTTATAACAGGCGCCATAGATTCCGACTTGTTCCAGATTTTGCTCTACACTATTTGGCAATAGTTCCTTCATCAGCGGCATGCTAATCAATTGATTGATGACAGAAGCAAAACCCACAATAGCCAGCGGCATAGCATAGATCATCATTTTCTTCCAAAGCGCTTTATCAAATACGGGTTTTAAATATCGAAATTCCGGTAAAAGTAACAATAGTACAGTAAAACTTCCTAACAGATTAGCTACAAAAACATAACTGATTCGGTCATCTTCACTATAAAAACTGGTTATTGCTGAAATATCTTGATTTATAAGCCAAGGGCAAATTTCCAAAAAGAAAAAGATGAAAAAGATATTAACGAGGATTCCTAGTGTTTTGAGGATGGCGAATCGAATGGGGTTATTTTCCAATCTCAATCGAGCAAAAGGAATTGCAGCGAGTGCATCAAAGGCAATGATGAAGATAAACCAAATAACGTAGTCCTGATTGTCGGGGTAATGAAGCCAAGTAGCTAACTCTTGAGAAAAGAACAGTAACAAACTGACTAAGACTACAGTACTCATTATAATGGACCAGGCAGTTGTAGAGAAAACCTTGTTTCGATTTTCCTTATCCTTTGCAAAACGGAAAAAAGTAGTTTCCATTCGGTAGGTAAATAAAACCATTAGCAAACCTGCGTAGACATACATGTCGGATACAACACCAAATTGGCCCGGTAGAAAAGCTCGGGTTAAATAAGGCGTCAAGATCACGTAGTTCAATAAGCGACTGAGAATACTGCTTACTCCGTAGATGGCCGTTTCGCTGGCTAATTTTTTAAGCATAAGCTACAAAAGTACGTATTAGTTTGGTTTATTCTATGGTGAAGAAACAAAGGGGAATCAGTTACCCTTTGGCAGAAGTCAGGACTTTTTTATTAATAAAAAATGAAAGCAAGTGACGATAGCTTTATAAGCCTAAGGATTCAAAACAAAGGATAGGTCAAAGAAGCAAAAATAATTGTACTTTTGCCTTAATCATTTAGACCTAACTGATATTATCACAACAATATTACAAACTTAGCGTAAAAATATTGGTTCCTTTGTCCATGGACTCAAAGGACCAAAAACGAATAAAAACAGCATCATGATAAATATACCCCTACTTAGCAAAATATGTGAGACACCCGGCGCACCTGGCTTCGAACAGCGTATCAGGGAATTAATCATAAAAGAAGTAACTCCTTTAGTAGACGAAGTAAGTATAGATCCAATGGGGTCGGTGATTGCGGTCAAAAAAGGGAAAGCAGACAAACGAGTTATGATTGCTGCGCACATGGATGAAATTGGTTTTATCGTTACGCACATAGATGATGATGGTTTTATTCGTTTCCATACCCTTGGAGGTTTCGATCCCAAAACACTGACTTCCCAACGTGTTATTATTCATGGAAAGAAAGATATCATTGGCGTTATGGGCTGTAAGCCGATTCACCTGATGAAGCCGGAAGAGCGAAGTAAAGCGATGCCCATAGAAGAGTATTTCATAGACACGGGGCGACCAAAAAAGGAATTGGACAAACTCATTGAGTTGGGTAATCCCATTACCAGAGAGCGGGCTTTAATCGAAATGGGCGATTGCATAAATTCCAAATCCATGGATAATCGCGTTTCCGTGTATATATTGTTGGAAATGTTTCGTGAACTGAAGAAGAAGAAAGTACCTTATGATATCTATGGCGTTTTTACCGTTCAGGAAGAAGTAGGTATTCGTGGAGCAATTGCTTCTACGCACCTTATCAATCCAGACTTTGGTTTTGGTCTTGATGTAACAATTGCCTTTGATGTTCCAGGGGCGCAAGCACATGAACGTGTCACCAGATTGGATCACGGAGCAGCGATTAAAGTATTGGACGGTATGTCTATCTGTGATTACCGTATGGTGAAATACTTAAAAGAATTGGCGAAGAAAAAGAAGATAAAATGGCAGCCTGAAATATTGCCGAAAGGAGGAACAGATACTGCGGGTATCCAGCGCTATGGGAAATCGGGGTCGATAACTGGAGCTATTTCAATTCCTTTGAGAAATATGCATCAGACAATTGAGATGGCGCATAAGAATGATATTCGAAGTTGTATCGACTTATTGAGAGAAGGAGTAACGAATTTGGATAAGTATGATTGGAGTTTTAGGTAAAAGCTTTTCTCGCTTTGCTAGGAAGAGTGACTAATAGGATAAAAGGCTACAGGCACAAAGGTTTCACATAGAAAAACTGTGTGAACTATGTAAAAAATGCGAAAGCATTTTACTATGTGCGCTTTCACGATAGAAGACTATGTGTTCTTTGTACCTATGTGTTAAAATCGCATAAAAGTGCTATAAAAATGACAATAGAACGTCTCCAAGCCTTTACCTTACCAAGGTTACCGTTCCAGTCTTTATCACCTCTCGACCACTCATTTGTTTTACACTAATCTGATAAGTATAAACCGCAGCAGGTAACTCCCGAAAACCCTGTCGTCCCGTCCAACCCTCTAAAACATCTTCTGTTTCAAAAATTTTCTGTCCCCAGCGATCCCAGATGCTCATTTGATATTCAGCCGCTTCTCCAAAGATAAGGATAGGACGAAACTCATAGTTGATGCCTGCTGGAGCAAAAGCATTAGGTGCTAGAATTCCTGTAGGTTGTTCAATGCAAACCGTGTTGGATTGAGAACGTATGCTTTCTTCTGTGCCGTTGTTAAGAATAATGTTGGAAGTAGCAACAACGTAATAACAAAGCATAGCATCAGATGATTCACTCGGATCTACGCTGTCCGAAAATGAAAAAGTAGCGGGGTCAACAATTCCTGCAGATTCGATATTGTTGGTTCCTATCCGAAATACTTCGTATTGTAATGTAGAGGCATTGTCTAATAGGAAAGGCGTCCAGCTAAGGTCATTGCTAAGCGTTTCGCTGGCCTGACCACTTAGGTGGATGCTGACACCTATATTGGATTCTGCCATGTCTCCACATTGGTCGGTTGTATTTATTTTGTAATAAACAGGACCTTGATCAACGGAAGCAGTCGCATCCGTGTAATTATTGTTAAGTGGAAGCGAGTTGGAAGGCGCTAGGGTTTCTACAATTTGGAAATCACTGTTGTTGGGAGAAGATGAAATGGAATAATCACTTAGTTCTGCATCCTGATTCCATTGCCAGCTGACCACAGCTCCATTGTTGCCGGTTACAGAGACATTTTTCATTTCTAGAAATTTAATTTTTTCGAGGATGTCAACGCTCAAACAAATTTCATTAGAAGTAGAGTTGCCCCCAGTAATGGCATCGTAACTTTCTAAAAAGAAACAATAATTGGCCTCATCTATCAGGTTAGGAACGAAGGTGCTGTCATCAGTACCGTTTAACGTTTGTAACAATACTGGCGGATCTCCATCAATGGCGGCCCATACTTCCTGTCGATCTATGCCAGCCCAACCCTGATATAAATTCCAATTGAGACTGATGTTTTGATCGCAGACAGATACCTCTCCGCTGACAAATACGGTTTGATGCGGATTTTCTAATAACCCAGTTGTACCGCAGGCATCTATTCCAATAACGTAATAATTTTCGGCCTGTGCGTTTGGGTCACTATTGGGATCGCAATAGGTCAAAGTATTGATATCTACCGTGTCAATGGGGATCGTTCCCAACTCGGTACTCCTGTATATGACATAACCAATTACTTCGGGCGATGGGCTAGCAATCCATTCCAACAATGCTTTTCCATTCTCTATATCAGCATAAAGAATTGGGCTCGCTGCAGGAGCATTACTGTCGAGTGTGTCAGAAGAAAGGACTATCTCTCCAGGACAATCAGCATCTGTTTCCATGTAGTAATACCAAGTGTCATTGTCGGCCTCGTCGTGAAAATAGGAATTCTGTAAGTTGTTGGTTATTGTTGCGATGGGGCTGTAAGGTCCATTGAAAGACATGCTGCCATAGATGATGTAACTATTGAACGCACCGCAGCCATTACTGGGGATGTTCCAGATGAGGGTATCGCTTTTCACACAAATAAGCTCAGGTGCTTGTACTTGTGCATTCATAGCAACAGCGGTACAAAATAGGAATGTGAAAAGGGTTATTTTTTTTAAAAAAACTAAATTCATTGATTATTTTATCTAACTAGTCCTTCTTCCAGTTGTTGTTTAAATTTTTCTTCCAGTTCAGACATTGGGTATCGCTTTCGGAGTTCATATTCAAGGACAAAACTTTCGTCAACTTCTTTTTTATAATAAACAAGGCCAATGTTCTTCGCATAATATTCTATTCCTTCATATTCTCTGGTCCAATGGCCATTGTTTTGATCGTCAACTTCTTCGCGTAGTGTCATTACAACTACTTCTGTTTGCTCATTTTCAACAAGATAAGAACGTTTGCCGTTGTATTGTCTGTTGCGTGTGAGGGTAGTTGTAACTGGCGGATTGTCGGCAAAGACCCATTTAAGCTGCATTAGAAAGATACCACCAGAATCCCGAACTTCAAACGGGAATACGTTATTGTATATTACTTCGGCATGATGTTGAATTAACTGGTTTGTACTATCCGGAATACTAATGGATTGGTCTACAAGCAAGACGCCGTTATCTACTATTTCGCTGCTGAAAAACTGCCGGACGTTGAAGAACTCATCATAGTAAGTACCTGTAAAATATAATGCCGTATCTGTTTGGAGGCTACGGAAGTACCAATATTCGGGAGGAAGGCTGTCATTATTGAGTGCGTGGTATTCGTAGACTAGGCCATGCTCAGTGAAACGATCAGCGGGGTAGTAGAAATCGCTGATGTCTATATGGTCTGTCTTTTTTTTGCAAGAAGAGAAGATTATAACCGTAATTAGCAGGAAAAAGAGCCTCTTTATGTTTTGATTCATGGTTGAACGTGTTTAGGTAACTGTAAATATAAACATCGTAGCATTTTAATAGTTGAATTTATTGCACAACTAATAATTCTTTATCCTCGTTTCATATCTATTAATTAGAGGCAATAAAGGAATAACTTAATAACAGAGGCTGCTTCTTTTAGATCTAATCAAAGATTTATAACTTATTTTTTAATTGATCCTTAGAAAACAATATTTTTGTAAAATGAAAAAAACGCTACTACTTTTTATCATCTCCTTCCTAGTAACTGCCTTTTTCGCAGAAGCACAATCAGGCGCAAAGATCGTCATAGATTTAGAGAACTATAAGGAAAAACAACTTCGTTTCGCCTATTATCTGGGCGATCAATTGTATGTGAAAGATTCCCTAACCGCGAATAAAAAGGGAAACTTTGTATTTGAGTCTAAAGAAGCGCTTCATCCTGGTATGTATGCTCTTGTCCTCTCTCCGGATAACCGAGGTATGGAATTTTTAGTAAATGGAATTGATCAACAGTTCACTATAAAAGGAGATGCTGCAGACTTGAACAATACAACTTCTTTTGAAGGCTCAGAGGACAATCAACTCTTTTCAAATTATATAAAACTACTAGGTGATTTGCGCCCTTTGGCAGATAGCTTGGGTAAGATGGTAAAAGAAAAAAAAGAGGCGAAGTTGTCAACGATCGATTTGGAAAAGGAGTTGGATGGAATCAATGATCAGGTAGAGAACTATAAAAAGGAAGTGCTGGAAAAACACCCTAAAACCTTGACTGCTTCGGTTCTACGTTCTCAAGAGAAAACGAAATTTCCTGAATTTGAAGGAACAGATCAGGAGATTGGCCTACAGCAATTCCTCTATCGACGAGATCATTATTTTTCTTTAATCCGAAAAGACACTGCGTTCTATCGCACCAAAGCCTTTAACGGAATGGTGAATTATTACATGGACAAATTAGTGGTGGCTCATCCGGACTCTATTACGAAAGGAGTAGACGAAGTACTAGGTATTGTAGAGACAGATATGGATATGTTCCGTTTTTATTTTATAAAATTCATTAATCAGTTTGGCAAAATGAAAATGGTGGGCCACGATGCCGTTTATGTCCATATGGTGGAAGAATATTGTGAAAAAGGAAGAACACCTTTTTTGCCGGAAGAGCAATTGGAAAAAGCAATTAAGACCGCCAACAAAACGAAGATCACCTTGATTGGAAAAACGGCTCCGAACATTGACATGAAAGTACTGGACATCGAACGGACTTTAAAACTAAAAGACCAGGAGAGTGAGCACCAGCGTTTCAAGGTAAATGAAACCGTTCCTTTGCATGATGTAAAATCACCCTATACTGTTTTGTTTTTCTGGAAACCAGATTGCCCTGCTTGTAAAAAGTCAGTACCAAAGTTGGTCGATTTTTACAAAAAGTATAAAGACAAAGGCGTTGAAATTTATGCCTGCCCAACGAAGACTTACAAAGACATGCCGAAGGTGGCTAAGTTCTTAAAAGACAATAATGCTACGGAATGGATCAATGCAGTGGATCCTTATTTTAAGACAAAATTCATGACCGTTTATCATGTAGAGACGACGCCTAGGATTTATATTTTAGATGAGAATAAGGAGATCGTGATGAACCGAATTGGGGCTGAGCAGATCGGGGAGGTGATGGATGGGCTTTTGAAGGAGGGGGAAGGAGAGGATGTAAAAGAAGGTGAGTAACTTTTTTGATTTTGCCTTCGACATGGAGTTTATTAACCGCAAAGGACGCTAGGGACGCAAAGGTTTCGCTAAGGAAAAAATAAAAAACCATCTTTGCGCTCTTCAGGCCCTTTGCGGTTACCCCCACGAAATACGGAACGCATGAAGTCGCGAATACTCAATGCCCAATCAAAAACACCGTCGGCTTCTTATGAATATCAGGGAGTTCACTCATCTTCCAATCCGCAATAGTTTTAGTAACCACCGATTGTGAATCTAATGTTAGATTCGTAGCCACGCAAAACTTCGTATTTGGCGAAAGCGTCCTAATAGCCTCTTGGAAAAGTGGATTATTCCGATACGGTGTTTCTATAAGAATCTGTGTTTGCTTATGGCGGAAGGCCATTTGTTCCAACTTAGAAAGGGACTTGCTGACCGCTGGTTTTTTCTGAGGAATGTAACCATGAAAACAAAAAGACTGACCATTCATACCCGAAGCCATCAAAGCCAAAAGGATAGAAGAAGGCCCCACTAAAGGAACCACCTCAATGCCTTTCTTGTGCGCCATATCTACGATCACTGCTCCGGGGTCAGCTACACCCGGACAACCAGCTTCTGACAACAATCCCACATCATGACCTTCTTCCAGCGGTTGTACAAAAGAAGGAAGATCTTGTTTATCCGTAAATTTATTCAACTCAAAATAGGTAATTTCACTGAAAGGCTTGGTCGGTTTTGTTGATTTCATAAAAGCCCGTACTGTTTTCCCTCGTTCCGCAATGATGTAATTCAGCTGATGCATATGATCTATGGCATATTGTGGAATGGCGTGGAGGGCGCCCTCGCCTAAGGGAGTAGGGATGAGGTATAGTTTTCCTTTCATTTGGCAAAAATACAGCTAATAACTTACCTTCCTTGACAAATGAAGCGGTTCTTCAAAAGATTTTTTGAAAAGGTTTAAACTTCTCCCAACCTTGAAGTGCTGCCTTAGCTTTGGTGTAACCCACGTATAAAGGGAATTGAAGTTGAGGTTGAGGTTGCATTTGAGGTTGAAAAATCCTCAATTCTCCCTTCAAATCCGTACATTTGCAGACGGTAAAAATCAACACTACCGCTACCGCATGACTGCAAATACTGGAACTTTTACCATAGAGCTGCCCCAATTTAAGGGACCTTTCGACTTATTATTGTTCTTTATTGAACGGGATGAGCTGGATGTCTATGACATTCCAATCGCTAAGATTACAGATGATTTTTTGGAATACATCCGGGCGATGGAGGCTTTGAATATAGACTTGGCTTCTGAGTTTATTTTAGTGGCAGCTACACTGATGCGAATTAAAGCCAAAATGTTGATCCCCCGCCAAATCCTGGACGACGAAGGAAACGAAATAGATCCTCGTGATGAATTGGTCCAGCGCCTTCTGGAGTACAAACGGTATAAGTCTGTATTGGACGACATGCGCCAACTCGAACAAGATCGTAGCCTTCGGGTAGAGAAGGGCTACAACATGGATGAGATAAAAACGATTGCTGAAAAAGCCTTGGTTGATGTAGAGCTGGAATCTTTGACTTTGTTTAAATTGATGAAGGCCTATAAAAAGGTGCTGGAACGTCTAGAAGATAAGGAAAAGCAAAAGGTACATCAGGTTTACATTTACAATCATACGGTAGCAGGGCAGCAAGTTTATATTTTATCGAAAGTGAAATGGGGAGAGAAGACTGCCTTCGCAGATGTTTTTATGAACTGTGAAGATCGGATACACGCGATTATTACTTTCCTATCGATGTTGGAGTTGTTGAATATGCAAAAAATAAAAGTGGTGAACGGAGAGGGAGTTAACAACTTCTGGCTGGAGATGAGCGATGGCCAAGATGATATTCCAGAAGAGGAAAGAGTGTCGATTTCCGATTCCGCTGATGGAGATTCGGAGGAGTAAAACACCACATCATGAACCAAATTCAAAAAGAACGTTGGGAGCGCGCTCGCGCTAAAGGAAGAGGTCATTTTGTATGGATGGTCGGCGTACTACGTTGGGGCTTAATATCTGGATTTGTTATTTCTACAATGATGTATTTGCAGCGCAATAGCTGGAATGTAGAATTATTGTTTGGAATGGAATATGTTTCTCAACTGAGTTTTAAGTTGTTGCTATTTGCTGCTTTTGGTTATGTTTGGGGACGAATGGTCTGGTCGTTGACGGAGAAGAAGTATTTGGCGGAAACCAATATGGAAGACTGACTTCAAAGGCAATAAATATTCGTATCTTCTACGAATAGATCAGTTTTTGGTAGTTCTTTTTTGATCCTAAAGCGGTAGATAAGGAATTAAGGCGTTCAATTTATTTAGGCATTAACTGACATTACCAATCAGAACGCCGATCCGAATAAAATTTGGGTC
>CAZDTI010000291.1:0-11020 GCA_964508085.1 uncultured Saprospiraceae bacterium
CAAATAAGGATATGTTCATGGGATTATAATTTGTTGATGGTGAGTTATCCCGCTCAGGAATAACTCACCCTTCAATTTTTCTCAGTCAAAATATACATAGTTGGAGCAACGGCTTCGACAGTCAGGAGAGAGACCTGACCACAAATAAGGATATGTTCATGGGATTATAATTTGTTGATGGTGAGTTATTTCGACTCAGAAATAACTCACCCTTCAATTTTTCTCAGATCAAAAATATAAATAAGGTAACGAGCTATTAGAACAAGCTCAAATTGGCCACCTAAAGGTCAATATGTTTTAGGATATTCTATTTAGAAAGTCGCATTCCCCCCATGGAGTGCGACTTTCTTTTTTTTGAATCAATTTGAGCGTTATTTGTTTCATGATTATTGCTAACTTAGTAATCAGTGGAGGTTTACTAAAGCTCCGCGAACGATAGTGAAAAGTTTAATAAACCTTTTGCTATTATTTTATTCAATTCCTAAGGGACTTCCTTTAAGTTCTATTAAGTTGTGAAATTATAGCTCATGAAAACCTGGTTCTCTATCTTATTAAGCCTATTCTCTTTTTATTCCTTCGCTCAGTTAAGTATTGTTGCTGATAATGCACAATCCAGCTATGAAGCAGGAGAAGCAATGAATTTTCTGCTTACAAGTAGCCAGTCTGGAATGGCGACCTACAGCATTCGTTATGACCGTTATACCCCTCCAATAGCTTCTGGAACAATCCAACTAACAGCAAACCAAACGGCTGAGATTCCTTTCACTTTGAATGAACCAGGAATGGTTTTGTGCTGGGTTAACCAAAATAACTTTAAGGCCACAGGAGGAGCCGCTTTTTCTCCCTTTGATATTTCCCCAATAGAGGAGGATCCTGTGGATCTGATTTCTTTTTGGGATAACTTAAAAAGTGCATTAGCAGCGGTAGATATGAATGCTGCAATTACCTTTGAAGAAGATCATGATTATTCGACCTCCTATAGAATCAATCTTGCAAGCATTGATAATAGAAGAGTTTATGGTTATCTCTCTGTGCCTGATGGGGACGGCCCTTTTCCAGCTGTTTTGACGGTGCCTCCTTTTGGATCGGCAGCAAATATTGCAACACCGGATTTTGCAACTGCTGAGAGAACAGGAATGCTTGCTATGTCAATCAGCATCCACAACACGGAACCAGATGTCGTTGACCCCAATTCCTATGAACCAGATGTTATCGATAATAAAGATGAGAATTATTATCGCTATGCTGTTATAGGAGCGATCAGAGCGTTAGACTATTTAGAAAGTCGGTCCGATTATGATGGGGAGAATATGGCGGTCATGGGCGTAAGTCAGGGGGGCGGTTTGAGTTTGATGGTTGCGAGCCTTGATGATCGAGTAAAAGTAATGGCTAACAGTAATCCTGCATTGTGTGATCATACCGGATACAAATACAATAAAGCAGGAGGCTTTCCCTATTATTTGCGAAAATCAGATAATGAAGTCGGAACACAAACTCATTTTGACGCGACGGTGGATGCTACTAAATATTTTGATGCTGCTCGATTAGCAAAATATTATGAAGGACCATCTCTAACTTTAATTGGTTATCGAGATACCATTTGTCCGCCAGCCACTAGCTATGCTGCTTTTAATAATTTAGGAGGGCCAAAAGTATTGGTACAAGCGAGAGAAGTCGGACATCAGCACCCTGAGGAATATCAGACCGGACGTTATGATTTATTCCGTCGATATTTTCCTTCTACTTTGAGTCCTCCTTGGCCTTGGCCAGATAATACAACTGGTTATTTTATAGATGCAACGGCGACTACAACAACTGTAGATGTAGGTGAATTGGTAAATTTGGTTGGCCAGGTAGAGCTGAATGGGTCGACAACTGGTAACTGGACCTATAATTGGCGAAAGATAGATGGACCAGGGAATGCTGTATTTACGAATATAACTACGGCTGTCCCAACTGTTAGTTTTGATGCTCCAGGAACTTATCGATTAGCGTTTCGAGCCAATGATGAAGCTGTTGCAATTCCAGATAAATTTTATACTGTCATTGACTATATTACCATTAATGTACTTTGTAATACCGTTTCGACTCAGATAACGGAAGTTATTTGTGAGGGCGAAAGTATTTCTATTGGGAATGAAACGTATACCGAAAGCGGAACTTATGAGCAAGATTTACTGACCACACTTGGATGTGATAGCATTGTTATGTTAGACCTTACAGTGAATCCAAATCCGGTTGTCTCTTTAGGGAATAATGCTGTGATTACAACGGACAGCTCTTTGACATTTACTTTAGACCCCGATCAATTTGAGTCTATATTATGGAATGATGGAAGCACCTCCAATGTTTTTGTATTTGATGGCGATACAAGTGGAGTAGGGACTTTTGATTTATCAGTGATTGTAGAAAATGAATTTGGTTGTTTTTCTAGTGCTAGTTTGGAAATTACGGTGGAAGATAATTCAAACGTTTTTGAAGCGAATAAAGAGCGCTTGGAGTTTACACTGAGCCCGAATCCGACAAAAGAAAATTTAACTCTTGTTATAAAAGAACCTATCTCAACTTATGAAGTTCGTTTAGTAAATTGTTTGGGGGAAGAAATCTTACGGGAAGAGTATAGCCAGGATGATACCAGTTTGGATGTGTCGAAGTTGGGCGCAGGATTGTATTTTGTATTGGTTAGGGAAAGGGGGAACAGTTCATTTGCTAGCAAGCGAGTAGTAGTGAAATGATCTTAAGTCCTAATGAAGAGAGTTAGATTTCTCGACTTCCTAGGGTTGCTTGTGGAATGACTGTATTTTCTATTGTTTGCACTCACTGGTATTGGCCCGAATTATCCAGCTTTGTGTTCCTAGAAATAAATGTCCAATCTCTTTAAGAATCCTCAGGGTAATTGGGATTTAATGTTTTTACTCAATCCCACTAATAATAATCGTCAATGCCCCACACTGTCTCTTCGCTGCCGTATAATCCTTCTCATATTTATATCTACCAGCAGCTCGTTCTGCTTTTTTCAAGAGCAACGGATCTTTAATAGAGGATTTCTTCTTATCCGCTTTTTTGAAAATAACAGAACCGCCTTGGTCAATACAAAGGTTGATCACAATCTTTCCGTTTTTCTTAATGATTTTTTTAAGATTTTCTCGTTTGATAACCTTTCGGGTTAATAGTCCATCTCCTTGAAAGTCGTCACCACTATTTCCGGAATTACCGACTCCATCTGTTTTAGAATCTCCGGTTTCAGATTTACCAGAAGTTCCTTCCCCTGGAGTAGAAGAAGTGCCATTTGAAGGCTTATCCGTATTTGCTGTTCCGTCGCCACCTGTGGAAGAACCGGAACTAGAAGAACTACTAGAGGAGGGGGTCGAAGGTTTAGAATCATTCGCCTTGAAAAACTCGGCTAGTTCGGCCATGAAATCAGCCGAAACTTCTTCGGTTACTTCGGTTACTTCTTCCGAAACCTCTTCCACTTGAGCCTCTTCTGGCAATTCCTGCAGCATTTCTTCAATATTGATTTCCGCGGGTTCTGGGGCTGTGAGTATTGGTTTCTGAGTAGAGGGCTTTATAGGTACGGGATCTACTTTGGTTGGTTTAACTTTCTCCGGTTTGGGGTCTTCTGGAGGCGTTTCCACAGGGACTGGATCAGGAGTTGACGCCTTTGTTTCACTGGGTTTTTCTTCTTTTGCAGCAGCAGGTGCATTGGCCGCAGCCCGTGAAGACGACTTTTTAGCGGAAGCCATTTCTTTAAAATCTTCTGGCTCAAATTGGACCAAAATTGCCTTCTCAAAATTCTTATCTTTTTGCTTTACTTCGCTGCAAAAAGGCGCAAGTAAGGCGAGTAAGAGACAAGTTAAAACCAAGGCCGAATAAGTTCTAGCCTTATTTCGGATTTTTTTATCTTTTTGAAGCTCCTGCCGGAGGCGAATGGATTCAAGTGCCATATAATAGTAATAAAGATGAAAGCGTATATGATAAACAGCTAATGTAGGTGTTTTGATACAATTTGGCGGGGAATATTATCATTAAGTCGAAGTATTAACGTAAAAAATAGAGTACTTGTGATATACTGACTTGTATTTATTAATTTGGGCCTTCAATATAAGATACCAAAACACCAAATACTGATAAAAATAACCATATGAGATTTGTTTTATTATTACTCGGTTTGTTTTTATTTGTTGCTTGTCGCAATGATAAACCTTCCGAAGATGCCACTAATAAGGAGGTGAAACCAACTGAGGCTATAGAAAAAAATAGTCCGATTCAGAAACCGCTGATTTTTACAACTAATTTGGATAATCTTCGGTTACGAGATCAACCGGGGAAGGAGGGAAAGGAGCTTGCTCGATTACCTATTGGAACAAAGGTCTTTGACACTGGCGAGGTCAGTGAATTTACAACTCCCTTAAAATTACGAGGTGTAAATTTCGATGAACCCTGGATTAAAATAAAAACGGCTCAAGGGATTAGTGGATGGATTTACGGAGGTGGCTTGAGTTTCAACCTGGAGGCAGACAATCCTGCCACACAGACCATGATGCAAAAACGGTTAATCGGCCTTTTCGGTAAAAGCCTCGCGGATGATGTGGAAAGCTATCGAAGAAATTATAACAATGCTACTACCGCTGAACAATTTGCTAAGGTTTATGATGAAGGGATAATTCTTCGGGAATACTTTGTGCGATTGATTGAAGAAAAAATAGAGGTGAATCACAATCAATTGCCTGATTTGTTTTGGTTGAAACAAGCGATGCCGGGTTATATTCCTCAACTAGCAGCAGAAGGAACAATCTACTACCTTTTTAATGACTACAAGCAGTTTCAACAAAAAGCATTGAATACTACAGGAAAAGAGGATGATGAAATGGCAGAGCTTTTTTTTCTTGTCCACAAAGGAGACAGTATTGAGCATTTTTTCCCAGCCTGGTTTCTGCAAACTTGGGATTATGGCGGGCACAGTTTGTTAGGGAAAGGAATTCATTCAGAACTACTAAATGAATTGGATGGTTTGAATGAAAGGACTACCATCTTTTCTAAACCAATTAATGACCTTAAAAACCAGTTGATAAAAGACATTACTGAACAACACAGCGCCTATTGGGAACCTAAAGAAAAAGTCAGAAAAGAACTGGGTGAAATAATCAGTAGTCAATATAAGTTGTTTACCAAAGAAGATCTGGTTCTTTTGGAAGCTAGACAAAAGATGATGGAAAAACCAGCAGAGAACAAGATTGAGTTTGCTGCAAGAGAAGGGAGGTAAGAGGTATTATTCTTATAGTGACTATTAAAGGTTGACAGTATAAAAAGTAAAAAGTTTAAAAAAAATGACATTTATAATTTTCGTAGCTCTTATTGGCTTGGCCATCAGCGGTAGTACTTTTTTAGCTTATCAGTTGATGTTGAATTTTCGTCCTGGCCCCACGAGAATGCGCAAGGAGGTAGAGAAATTATTGTCTTCCTTTAAAGAGGTGACACCCGATTTGGTGCCAATCGATAAGAAAGAATTGGAGTTGTTTTCACATAGCCATATTCAACAGGAATCCCGTGGAGGCATTGCAAAAACGGCAAAAGGTATTGTCGTTTCAATTTATGAAGAACCACTGGTTGCTTACGCGTATAAACGGTATAGCGGTAAAAAGGAGAATGCGCTACTGATTGCAAAAACAGCACATAAAGAATTCTTTTTCCGAATTAGGAATCAGCAGGTGCAAGTATCTTTGAATAACCAGGCTATTGGAATTATCGAACGCAATGGTGTTTTATACAGTCCTGGAAATTTTCAACCTATGGCAAAGATTGAAAAGAAGGGAAAAACGGAATCCTTCCCAATCAATGTAGAAGGTAAAGAAGTCGCAGTCATGATCCCGGAGGATGTCTCCTTGAACGTGCATCAACGGGCTTTGCAATTTGTTGGAGATTTGAATCAAAGGGAGGAATTGTTGCTGTTGGTTATGTTGGTCTGGGATCTGATTCGGGCTAGAATAAATGAATGAGAACTAATAATGGGCACCATTGAGAGATAGGCCAGACTGTCCTACCAACTGTGTCATTTCCTCTCGCAGCCCTTAACCCCTAAAGGGAAATCTACCCGCTGACACAGTTTATTGAATACTCTCGAAAGACCAATTTGTAAAGGGAATCATCCCAGCTTGCTTTTAGTTACTTCACTCCTTACTCACCGATCTACCTCTTCACCCAAACTCCCCAGATTCACTACCTTCAAACCCATCCGTAGAAATAAATAAAGTTGTCCTAGTACAAAGACAAGAGCCACCTGACCCATACTTTTCGGGGCTATTTGTCCATGAATTAAAACATAGATAACAGTTAGAAAAACAAAGGTCAATATATTTAGCAGATAAAGTGGATAGTAAGTTCTAAATCGCTTAAACGTATTTTTAAAGGCATCTCGGATAATACTTGTCAGCCAAGTTTTATCTTCCCGAACCAGAAGTAATTTCGCTAAATCATGTGCTAGAAAAAGGATACTCGATAGGACCAGGTAAATTGGTAACAATACCCTTACGGCATTTATAATAATATTCTCATTTTCTAATTCAAATAGAGACAGATCGTTAGTGGCTTTTAAAAATAGAAAACCGAATAAAGAAAGCAAAGCTCCATGAAAGATTAGAAAATAGATGCTCAACCGTAATATTCTCCAAAAATAGTGTCCTGCCCCTAAATAAAATTCTGAAAGAGATTTTGTTTGTCTCCAACTTTTTAGGATCGTTAAAATACCGCCCATCAAGAAGACCATTAAAACAAAGTAGAGCATTATAAAACCCATCGATTGGTTTAGCAATGCCTTGAAACCAGATCCGTAGTTTAGTAGAAAATCGTTTAAGAAGGTATAATCGAAACGCCCCAAGCTATTGGTCAAATCCAAGGAATGTCCAACGGTACGTCCCAGAAAACCAGAAAAAGGGACGGCAGCAAAGAAAGCAACAAATACTTGTAGCCCATACAAGCCCAGCCACATTTTCTTGTGCTGAAGTAAGGCTTTCCAACCTGAAATATATGCTGCTGTAATTTTCATTTATATAAAAATAGAAACCGATTGCATGCTGTTTTGCAACCAGGTCATTAGTTGGATAGCGTATTTTCGAATGCCCGTTTTTTGCGGAGTAATTGTATAACTATTGTTAGTGAAGTTTTTGTCCAGATAGATTTTACGAAGAGGATCTATAATGGCAGAACTGATCTTTTTATCTCCTTCATAGTGAAACGTTTTGCTTCTTTCCTGTCCATCCCAGTTTTCAGTTAGCGTTGTACCGTCCTCAAAAGTGACGAGTAATTCTACTGGGATTTTCATTCCTTCCAAACGTTGTACGGTTACGGTTGAGCTATAATTATCTTCCGTAGATTCGGTAGGTGCTGTACAATCTTCAGAAGGACTAAGTATGCCAAAGGGATTTGTATGCAGGTTGTTTGAAATATTGCTAACGGTATAATCACAAAGTTCTGTACCGTAAATAGCTTGGTCAAAAAACCAATTCATGTTCTCACCAAATCGATTACCATGATTTTTAGTGACTACCTCATTGATGACTTGGATGAAATCTGAACCTCCAGGATGTTTGAATTTCCATCGGTGAAAATAGGAACGCATAATTTCATCCATCGTTTCTAAACCAACAATACCAGAAAGTGTTTGAAGAGTTATAGCAGTTTTAGTATAGACCATATCATGATAACTGCCTTCCTTGAATTGCCAACTAAAAGTAGCAACAGGAGAAACTTGTGGGTTTGGCATTCCGAAAAAACCATTCCTATTCGATTCCATTCCTCCGTAGGTAATTCCCATCCAGTCAACTGTAGAACAGTGTTCACCATAATTCAAATCCATAATTCTACTTTCATAATAATTGGTAATTCCCTCATCGAGCCAAGCTTCTTCTTGTTCGTTGGTGGCTACCATTTGCATAAAATATTGATGAATGAATTCGTGAATAGCGATGATCTCTGGCGTTTTTACTCCTTTGGGTAGAATGCGATTTCCAATTACAGTAAACAAAGTAGGGTACTCCATTCCGGAGCAAAAGATTCCGTGAAGAGGCGGGTTTACGATGGTTAGGGTAGGATAGGGGTAAGGGGCAATTTTCTCATCAAAGAAAGCCAGTGCTTGTTTGGTGGCCGTGAAGTACCGACTCGCAAAATGTTTGTTATACTCATAACTAAGTAACCTCATTTTTATTCCCTTCCATTCTTCTTCAATAACTTGAAAATGAGGTGATGTAGTCCAGGCAAAATCAATGACATCGGCTACTCGATAAGTATAAATAGCCCGTCCATCTTTTCTTTTTTCTTTGATCATCTCACCACTTGCTCCGACGACATAATTTTCGGGTACTGAAATTTCAACTTCATAAACGCCAAAGTTCGCATAGTATTCTCCGCTGGAATGGTATTGATGGCAATTCCATTGGCCTTTAGTCGCAAAGCGCATTCCTGCTGGCTCATACACTCCCACTTTTGGAAACCATTGGGCCATGAAATAGAAATCTCGGTTGTAACCAGTACGGGCCATCGTTTTAGGAATATGAGTAATCCAATCCATTTCAACAGTGATGGATTGATAAGGGAGGACTGGTTCTGCTAATTGAACTCTTAGTACGGTTTGGTCCGCACTATTATCATCATCCGGTTGATAATAACTCATTTTTTCAGTGAGGTCATTTCCGGATTCGTCTTTAAGGTCGATTAGTTCTATCCAACCCCAACTGCAATCGTCTTTTTGGGCGATGGCCGCAATGCGGAGCAAACCTCTTTCTTTCATAAATGTAGATTCTGAATTTTTAAAAGCATTCAGATAGAGGTGATAATGTAATTCATAGATGGTATCAGAAGATGGGTTATTCCAAAGTAAGGTCTGGTGGCCTTTAATTTCCTTCGTTTCGGGTGAAAGGCTGACTTGCATTTCATAATTCGCAACTCTGTCCGATAGGGGCGGATTTTGACCAAAACAACAGTTATGGTAACAAGAAAGAAATATAAATGAAGCGATGATTCTGAACATAAAAGGAAGGCGGATAACTCTAGTGTTGAAACGTCCAAAGGTAAAAAAAAACTTAAGAGTAAAAAAGAAGATTTTTGTTTGACTTTTTAGGGTTTTTCATTAGTTTTGTTTAACATTGTGTATTCTTCCCCCCCGGATTAATATATAACAAACGAATTATAGGACAACAATAGAGAACTAGATGTAAATTCTTACTTCTTTATAGGTTAAAGTAGCATGTTTTGCCAATCGTTTATTTACTTTTCTAGTTTCGTTACATAATGAATAAAGCTAATGTAAAAATTAAAATATCCGTCCTCATTTGATCTCATTACGAATTGTAAGGGTTACTTTTTGGTATTATTACATATCATTTAGGTAGGATAATTTAACCAATTAATCCACAAACTAATTCACATGGATTTTTTCAAAAAAGTCCTCTACATCTCTGCCTCTTATTTTACTATAGTTCTATTATGGATTCTATTCACAGGAGGGAAGTTACATTTATTTTTACTTGGTTTACAAGCACTGACTTTTGGTATAATAGGCGGCGGTTATCTTCATTTTGCTAAGGGTAATTCCAGTTCAGGCTCTGATAAAAATGACACGAAAAAAGACAAATAGACTATCTATTTCTTTGAATTAGCAGCCTTTTTAGCTTCAGAAAAATACTTCATTGGAACCAGTAACATTCCAAAGCACTCCCCATCTTCTTTTTGTAAATGTTTATGGTGTACTTTATGGGCTTTCCTAATGGCTCTGAAATAAATGGAATCAGCATTTCTTAGTAATTTGAATCGTTGATGAATGAAAATATCGTGAACAAAGAAATAAGCCATTCCATACAAGGTAATGCCAGCACCTATCCAAAAACGAAAATCATATCCACCTTCTCCCCCTAAGACTAACAATGAAATTCCGGGGATAGCATATAGCAAGAAGAAAAAATCATTACGTTCAAAAAAGGTATCCCGATTAACCTGATGATGATCTCGATGTAAGTTCCATAAAAAACCGTGCATGATGTATTTGTGGGAAAACCAAGCAACAAATTCCATGAAAAAGAAAGTGGCAATAACAATTAGTACACTTGAAAGCATTTTACTAAAATTGAGGATTGAAAAAAGTTAAAGCTGTACCCCTCAATGAGAAAGGTGATTTAACCTATGTTGCAACAAAGATCGAAAAGTTAATCCTAATTTTTGAATATTTGGAATCCTAATCCGCTCTTGCAAGACTCGTTCAGCAGGAACCGACTTTATTTTTAGGAATAGTCTCTTGTAATAAACAAAGGCAATATAAACTCCTCGTCGGGCACCTCTAGGGAGGCCTTTGATTCCCTCTAAAGCGGCATCAAAATCTTCTCCGATTTCGTTCTCAATTCTTTCTTTATCCTTTGGACAAAAGGTAGATAAATCAACCCCAGGAAAATAAGTGCGACCCAATTCTTCATAATCCGCTCGGGCATCTCTTAAAAAATTGATTTTTTGAAAAGCAGCTCCTAACCTCATTGCTGATGGTTTAAGTCTCTGATATTCCGCTTCATTACCCTCCGTAAAAACACGTAAACACATCAAACCAACCACTTCAGCTGAACCAAGAATATAAGTATCGTAACCTTCACGTGTATATTCGGTCTCTTCCAAATCCATCTCCATACTTTTCAGAAAAGTATCGGTGAGTTCTTGCTCAATGCCATACTCATTTACTACTTTTTGGTAGGCATTCAGAATGGGGTTTAAAGATATTTTTTGATCAATCGCCTCGTAAGTATCTTGCTTGAACTTATCCAATAAATAAGCCTGATCGTAACCATCAAAGCTGTCCACTATTTCGTCGGCATATCGGACGAATCCATAAATAGAATAAATTGGATGATGGTATTTTTTATCCAAAAAATAGATACCCATAGAAAAACTAGTGCTATACTTTCGAGTAGTAAGTTTTGCACACCGGATAGAGACTTCGTCAAAGAGTGCCTTTTTCATGTTAGGAGGTTTGTTTGAGTATTTGGTC
>CAZDTI010000292.1:0-10987 GCA_964508085.1 uncultured Saprospiraceae bacterium
TTTTTCAATCTCGTTTTTGATGTTCCTTTATATTTTTCTAAAATTTCAGCTACCTCTTCCTGCTCCTTCATATCCGATACTTTACAATCGAAGCAGGCTTTGTTTTTCAGCCACCATTCCAATAATACCATCTCGTCATCTGATAGTTGCTTCTTACCAGAAGGCGGCATATGTTCCTTTTCTGATTTTGGCAAATGAATCCGCGTCAGCAAAGCACTTTTCATAGGATGTTCAAAATCTAATAGATCTCCCTTCTCCCCTCCTGCTTTCAAGCCTTCAATCGTCGCCATTAACAGTCCGCCTTTCTTTTTTGAAGGATTGTGGCAAGACACACATTTTTGTTTTAGGATCGGCTGAATAATTTTGGCGTAAACCTCCGCTTCCTGTATATCTTCCAAGACCACTTCCTCCTCCGCCCCTGAGGTAAATAAATAATCTTCGCCATGTGTAATACTTCCTCCAAAATGCCCCGCCCCTGACAGCAACAACACAACTACAAACAATAAAGGCAATGTACTCCCTTCTCGCTCTTTCCACCTCAAAACACAAATCAGTGCAAGTATCAACGTCATACCAATCCCCATCCATTTGTGCCAAAACAATAAATCCGCATCATAGCCCCCTTCCTCTGCAAGGAACCAACCTGTTCCAACAGCGAATAAAGAAGCCAGCAAACTCACATTCAAAGAAATGGAAATTGCGGACTTAAGGTCAGTACGCTTAGTCCACCACTGGAGAATTTCCATTAATAAAGCCAGCATTAAAATTCCTATCGGAAGATGTACCAGCAAAGGATGGAAGCGATTAATATTTATATATAATTCCAATTCTTTTTATTTTTACAATGCAATAATTTCATCCACAAAAAACCAAGATATATACCCATAGCCATTATGTCCTTCCGGCAGTGAATCAGGTAGAATACGGATGGTTAATTCTTTTAATTTCCTTTTCGGAAAATCTATTTCCATAAAATGCTCCCCCCTTTCAGAAGGATTATTTAAGTCTTCTTTATTTGCAAAAGCAAACAATTCCGTTCCATCTAACAACTCTACGCGCTTCGGCACAAATATCCATTCTATTTCGCTGGCTAAGGTACTGACTATGATGGATTCCAAGCTTGTTTTTTCAGAGAATTCAACTTTAATTGCTACGGTATCTTTTTGAAAACCCAACCAACGGTCTTCGGCCCGAAACTGTATGCTTCCTTTTTTTAAGTCCGTCAAACTTGCAACACCATTGGCAGCATAGCGATCATCAGCGGAAGGCACTAGTCTTATTTTGGCTTGATCAAATACGGAGGCTGCTTTATATAAATTTTGCGTTTTCAATTTACTGGTCTGGCAATCAGGATGAAAAGCAAGCGCTTGCAAGGTGCTTGTTTTTTCAATCTCTAATTCTTCTGTATACAAATTGGAATTTTGCGTAACCGGACTGCCATCCAAAGTATATCGGATTTCGGTTCCAGAAAAATCCATTGCTAAAGCGACCTTGGTATTCCCTCTAAAAAGAACAGCGTCGGTTATTACTTTTGGGGCGACCAACTGAAAAATGGAAGCCGGGGCAAAGTTTTCTTTTTGAATCACTACGTCTTTTGTCGAATGACAGGCGGAAAACAAAATAACAAAGACAAGGGTTTGTATTTTGAAGAGGTTATGTTTATTTTTTTTCATTATTTAATTTTACACGAAAAGCCTTTCTTTTAAAAAGTTCATTAGATGGCTTTGAGGCCATCTAATGAAGTCCGACGATTAAACTCGTCTCAATTTTATCGGATAAGTATTCCCCGCATTCCATTGCGCTACATAAATACTTCCTTCCTCATCCACACACACATCATGCGGATGGTGAAAAACATCAACTGCTTTATACATCGGTTGTAACACATTGTTTACATATCTCGGCGCAGAACCTCCTGGCGCTGAAGCCAAACGATTATTTTCATCCAAAATAGAAATAAAGCCCGTCCCCGACGAACCATCTCCGGACCAAATCGTCGCCAGATAAATATCCTTTCCACTAATCACCGGACGGCAAATATAACAGCCCGGCAAATCAATCGTCGACAAATATTTCCCTTCCATTGAAAAACGTTTCAGCTTATTTTGTTGTCTCGCCGTGATGAGCAGACAAGGATTTTCGGCATCCCGACCATCAATACAAATGCCATGCGCATTGTCAAAATTCGAGACTTCTTTTCCTTTACCGCCAAAGACATTCAACAGTTCTCCTTTTGCATTATAATGAATGATGTATTGCTGACCATAGCCATCTGCCACGAAAATATCTCCGTTTGGCGCAATGGCGGTTTCTGTGGGTACATATTGTTGGGCATTTTCATATTTTCCACTTTTTTTGGGATAGGGCAGGGTCATAACCACTTCCCCATCTATCGTTGTTTTAATGACTTCATGACGATCTGTATCGGTGATGTATAAAAAGTCTTCGCCATTTTCTACGTTCAAGCTCAGTCCGTGGGCACCGGGGTATTCCGTCCCCCAGGTTTCCACGAGCTGGCCGCTTTTATCGTAAATGATGATGTTGTTTTTGATATGATTGGTCAATAGAACAATACGACCTTTGGAATCTTGCACCATTTCATGGCAGTCTTTTACGGGATAGAAGGTCGAGTGAAGTGCGCCCCAGTGCAGGTCTATTTTGTATTGGTGATTGTTGTGCCCGATGATCATATCCTTGTGGGCTATGTTTTGCAACAATGGTATTCCGTAGGGCAGTGCGGACAAGTTTTGAAGAAATGTTCTTCGATTCATGGAGGCTTTTTTTGCTGGTTTATTTCTTCTTTTGTTTTTTCTGGGTCGTGCCTATCGCGGTTTTAATCACGCAGAGGGCGCAGAGAACGCAGAGCTAACGCACGTTTTTGCGATTTAAATCACACAGAGGCCACAGAGAACACAGAGTTAACGCGAGTTTTTAGTATCTCTCTCTGTGCTCTCTGTGTGAGAAAAAAACTCTATAATTTTATAGTCTCTCGCTCTGCGCTCTGTGCGCCCTCTGCGTGAGAAATTACACTAAATTGGCAACTCCCTCCTACGCCAATATCCCCTTGACAACATGCCCCTCCACATCTGTCAGGCGGAATCGCCGCCCCTGATGCTTATACGTCAATCGCTCATGATCTATGCCTAACTGCTGCAACACCGTCGCCTGGAAATCATGAACATGTACCGGATCTTTGGTGATGTTGTAGCCGAAATCATCCGTCTCGCCATAGACGATGCCCGGCTTGATTCCTGCTCCCGCCATCCAAATGGAGAAGCAACGCGGGTGGTGATCACGTCCATAATTGGTGGCCGTCAAAGCACCTTGGGAGTAATTGGTTCGGCCGAATTCGCCGCCCCAGATGACCAAAGTATCTTCCAGCATTCCGCGCTGCTTCAAATCCATAACTAAAGCTGCGGAAGCCTGATCTACATCGCGAGCTTGTTTTTGGACAAAGTCTGGAAGGTTGTCGTGGTGATCCCAGCCCATGTGGTAAAGCTGAATGAAACGGACATCCTTTTCGGCAAGGCGTCTGGCTAACAAACAGTTTGCGGCGAAGGTACCTGGCGTCATAGAATCTGGGCCATACATATTATAGATGTGGTCTGGCTCTTTTTCAATGTTCATCACATCAGGTACGGAGGTTTGCATTCGGTAAGCCATTTCGTATTGTGCGATCCGGGATTGTATTTCCGGGTCACCGACTTGTTCGTAGTGTTCTTCGTTCAGTGCTTTTAGCTGATCTAGTAATTTTCTTTTGTCCGATTTGTGCAGGCCATCCGGATCGTTCAGGTACAGCACCGGATCTTTGGCAGAACGAAACTGCACCCCTTGATGTAAGGAATGTAAAAAACCATTGCCCCATAATCGGGAGTAGAGGGGTTGTCCGTTTGGGCGGCCCGTTCCTCGGGAAAGCAGGACGGAGAATGCAGGGAGGTCTTTGTTCTCTGATCCTAAGCCGTAGCTCATCCAGGCACCCATGCTCGGGCGGCCCGGTTGCTGAGAACCCGTTTGAAAAAAAGTGATGGCCGGATCGTGATTGATGGCCTCGGTGTGCATTGATTTTATGATGCAAATGTCGTCTACAATTTTTGAAGTGTAGGGAAGCAGGTCACTCATCCAGGTACCGCTTTGGCCGTATTGTTTGAAACCATAACTGGAACCGACCAGTGGAAAACTGTCTTGGCCCGAGGACATCCCGGTTAGTCGCTGTCCGTTGCGAATGGAGTCGGGGAGGTCTTCGCCTCGGCGTTCATTCAGCAAAGGTTTGTAGTCAAACAACTCCAACTGAGATGGCCCGCCACTTTGAAATAAGTAGATGACTCTTTTTGCTTTCGCTGGAATGTGCAGGCCGTTTAGAATACCCTGTACGCCGGTTGGTTCATTGACCAATAAGCCGCTTTCTCTTTTTTGATAACAAGATGTACCCATTAGGGTAGACAGTGCTGCTGCTCCGATTCCGATGGCGGATTTGGAGAGGAAGGCGCGGCGGTTTAGGAGGCGGGCGCGGTGATCTGTTGGGTTTTTCATGGGTTGTGGGTTTTATTCGCTGTCGCTCTTATCTTTTTCATTTTCTAATTTTCCTATTTTAGTTGGTTCTTTGACAAACCTCGTGGAACTATCAATTCTGCCAGCGCAACCCCTAACCCCTAAAGGGGAAATCTGCCCGCTCGATGGTCAAAATCACTAGATTTGTCTAAGAGTCTTTTAGTTTCTAATTACATTCAATCATTTCCAAATCTCCTTTCTTGTCATTTTAAATTTCCATGAATTATATCTTCATCCTCATGTTTATGAATTTTACTAATTAATTCATCTGTGATTCCCTCGACCAATTCATTTAATAACATCGAGTGTTTCTCGTATTCCTTCCACAAAACTTTAGTTAAAAAGGCTTGATTTATTTTAATCATAACCGTCGTATGCTTTTGTCGATGATATCTATATGGTTTGACACCATACTTTCTACAAATTGCTATCAACAACTTTTTATTCCATTGGCTACTTGTCGAAAGACGGTATTCCTCTGGATTCTTATGAATCTTTAACTCTGGATATTTCTTTAAAATCCTCTCTCTTGCCGTTCTCGCCGCATCCTTCTCCCCCTCCGTACTTGCTCCAATTATTAATGCTTCAATCTTCTTAATTCGTTCAAGTAAATGTTCCATCTAATGTGTTTTGAGTTGTTTAGAATCCAAAATTAGTTTCTCTATAAAAAATTAAAGTCCATATTTCTATATTTTTTCTCCTTACGGAAGCTGAACCTTACCTTCAAGTAATTTGTGCCACACGGCGTGGCACAAATTCATTCCCGATAGAAATAGGGAGTTCCTATTCTTTTTATTCATCTTCCTCATTTATCAAATCAAGATTCCAATTCATCTTCTTTTTTTCTTTCCAATCCCAATATGTGGAAAAAAATTCGTCATGAAGCATTTCTGTCATTTCGTTTTCTTCTGAAAAATCTACCAACATTACTTCACTCCAAGTTGCTGATTCAATATCAGGATCAGCTGTTCCATCAATAATATTTAACAAGCTAAAAATTACATCCGCAGAATTACTAGCTAAAACTTTTCTCAGGGCACTTTTTAATTCTTCGTTTCCTTTTAACTTTTTAAGTTCACTCTTTTCTTTACCTGTTAAGCCTCCGTTTGAAGGATAATTTATTAGTTGGTTGATTCTTTCATGCTGAATATGGTTAGCAGTCATATTTGCATATTGAGCAATTAGGTTATGGAGGTTAACGAGTAAGATTCTTCTATTTTCTTCTGATAGTTTCAATTTATTTTTGTTTTATTTTTCTTCACGAGGGTTAACAACATAATTTACTCAAGTAGTCTACCCCAGAAATCATTCTGAAACTAATTGAGTTCTCATTTAACTCTACAGATTCAAATATCTCCAAACCTTTCTTCTATTTCTAATGAAATCCAAGCATCTGCTTTCTTTAATGATTCGTCAAGTGATTCTGAATCCTTATCCTCCCAACAAGTTCCTCCTTCATCCATTACTCTTGCCCAAGATGAACTATATTCATCACCTCCGAGTTCAATCCATCCGTGGTTATTAATCCACCAAGTGATATTAGGGTAGTTTTTAGAGAACATATTGTTGTTTAGTTTTCATAATGCCCGTCATGCCCAGCAGCTCTAATCAAATTTTCTCCATTCTTAAAAACAAGTTGAAGACCATGTTCCTCTTCCCAAGAACAACCACATGATACACACAAAAAAAATCTACCTTTTTCCTCCCAGTCAATTATTATTTCATTTGGAATTACAAAATTCCAGATATCTGTAACTGAAGAAAGCTTAAGCTTTTCGCAAAATCCGTTTTTTAAAACTTGAGCATAGTAGTCATGTACCATCTCACTATCATTCTGCCTACTCTTTATGTCCAAATTGAGAAACTTTTCTAACACTTCATCTGCTTCATTCAGGTAAGGTTCGTACTTAGCCTCAACAAAACCCACTTTTAATTCCTTACCATCAAAATACGGAATTGCAATAGGTTCACTTTCGTATAATTCTTCATCATAATTGCAAGGAATAAGTTCACCTGTTATTTTTGATTTCATAAAAATTTTATTCTACGATATTTATTTTCATTTTTGGTTGTGCAGAAAAAAGAGCACTACCCTACCCCCGACTTATCGTCTCATCCAAATTCAAAACCACATTAGACAAAACAGCCAACGCCGCCCACTCCGCCAACACCGCCGAATCTCGTTCCACCTCCTCCCCAACATTCAAATAAACCTTACACCGCTCCTCCTCTTCCTGAAAACCAGCAAGCGCCTCCTCATAATAGCTATGCAATTTCTCCAACTCCTTTTCATTTGGAACCCGCGAAGTCGCTTTTCTAAAAAGGAAACTCAATTTTTCTTTAGCAGAAATATCCTCCTGATCCAAAGCTTGTAAGGCCAAGAACCGAGCAGCCTCCAACATCTGCGGATCATTCAACAGTACCAAAGCCTGAAGCGGCGTATTGGTTTCCTGACGTTTCACCGAGCAGAGGTCGCGACTAGTGGCATCCATAATCAGCATGTTTGGGGGTGGAACGGTTCGTTTCCAGAAAGTATATAGCGTACGGCGGTGTGCTTTGTTTCCTTCGTCGGGAACGTACTTTGCTAAGCTTCCACCGCCCCCTCCAGTGACTCCAGACCAAAGTCCCTCCGGCTGCCAAGGCTTCACCGATGGACCTCCAACTTCGTGATGTAACAATCCACTTACTTCCAGCGCCTGATCCCGGATCATCTCCGCAGGCAATCGCAAACGAGGTGCTGTACTCAACCAACGATTCTCCGGATCACGCTCCAATAAATCTGCAGTTACAATTGCTTCTTGCTGATACGTTTTGGAAAGTAAAATATATTTTAACATTGCTTTTACATCCCAACCATCTGCTTTGAATTTTATAGCCAAATGATCCAGCAACTCCGGGTGGGAAGGTAAGGTTCCTTGGTTTCCAAAGTCGTAAGACGAACCTACGATTCCGGTTCCGAATAATTGCTGCCACAATCTATTTACAGCAACCCGGGCAGTCAAAGGATTTTCTTCCGCGAACAACCATTCAGATAAGCCTTTTCTGTTTTGCTCATATTTTTTATCATCAAAAGGCAATATAGATTCTGGCGTTCCTGCGGTTACTTCTCGTCCGGGGTTGTCGTATAAACCTCTGTTTAAGATGAAAGTTTTCCGAGGTTCTTTATCGTCCATTACCATCAGTTCAATTTCGGAAAGCGTATCCGTGTCATTGATAAAATCGAGGGTGTTGGCTATTTCTTCATCGGTCAATGTGATAAAAGGCTCGGGCGTGTCTCCGTAAGTTTCAATCATTCCAAATTCAGAAACATTGTTAAAGAAACTGTAGAGTTGGAAATAATTTTCCTGAGTGAGTGGATCGTATTTGTGGTCGTGGCATTTGGCACATTCCATGGTAACGCCGAGGAAAGCGGTGGCAAAAGTTTGCGCGCGGTCGGAGACATATTCTGCGCGATACTCCTCTGGGATGACGCCACCTTCTGCAGTCACTTTATGGTTTCTATTAAAACCTGTGGCGACAATTTGTTCCAAAGATGCATTAGGCAAAAGGTCTCCTGCCAACTGCCAGGTGACGAATTGATCGTAAGGCATATTTTCTTTGAAGGCATGGATCACCCAATCGCGCCAAGGCCACATCGTTCTTTCGAGGTCATCCTGATAACCATGAGAATCCGCGTAGCGAGCAATGTCCATCCAATCACTGGCCAATCTTTCGGCGCAGGCATCGGTTGCTAAAAGCGCATCTATCATTTTAGCGTAAGCTGTAGGATCATTGTTATTTAAAAAGTCATCAATGGTCTCTACAGAGGGTGGCAATCCGGTGAGGTCGAAATAAAGGCGGCGGATTAATTTTTCTTTGGTGGCTTGTTGGCTTGGTTGGAAAGCGTTTTCTTCCATCTTGGCCAGTACATACTGATCGATGTCATTATTGCCCCAGTCTTTTAGGTCTGTCTTAGGCAATTCCGTTTGCTGCGGTGGGATAAAAGCCCAGTGTTTTTTCCATTGCGCGCCTTGTTCAATCCATTTTTTCAGAATCTCTTTTTCAGAATCCGTCAATGTCAGATTCGATTCCGGAGGAGGCATCATTTCATTTTCATCCGTAGCATAAATTCGCTGAACCAAAGTACTGTTTTCCGCATCGCCGGGAATGATTCCATAATGGTCTTTCTTTTCTCCCAGTGCTTTGAAAGCAAATTCTTTTTCGTGGAAAGCAAAATCGCCTTCTCGCGTTTTAGGGTCGGGGCCGTGGCATTTAAAACAGCGGTCAGAAAGGATGGGTTTGACGTGGAAATTAAAATCTATTGTTTCGGGGATCTTCGTAATCACCTCAGCGTCAGTGGTTTGTTTGGCTTGTTCTTGTTTAGGAGAGCAGGCGCTTATCGCAATTATTGCAAAACAGAGGAACAGGTATTTTATTAAACTCATAATCTTTAACAGAATTTCTATAGCTAGGTCGTAAAAATACCCTTTTTAAAGGGTATTAAAAAGGGTATTTTTTATGAATTCTGTTGGTCTGTCTTATCGTGACATAATTCTGTTATTTCATTTTTAATTTAAAATTAATATGTTCAAAATATAGTTCGCAAAATGGATGCGTGCCCTTTTACCCGGGTTTAATACCTAACCCGTAGATGGCCAGCCGAAATGACGTAACAAAAGACGAGGCTCTTCTAATGCGGGTTTAACACATAGGCACATAAGTCACATAGTCCACTACCGCAAAAGTTCACATAGTAAAAAGCTATTCGCTTTTTTTACATAGTTCACAAAGGGAAAGGAACCAATCGCAAAACTATACACAAATGTTTTTTAATGCACGAATGAAAACGCGCCATAATTCGTGCATTCGTGGCTTTTACTTTGAGATTTAATCTCTACCAAAACTTAATCAACAACCCAAAGATCAGAACCAGCAAAACAATCATGTGCCAACGATAATCCTGATACCAAGTCAAGTCTTCCATTCCTTCATTGATCAAGCCATTATTGTAAGTGTATTTATCAACGATTTCTGGATCTGGCGCGGCGGTCATATTACTAACCACAATAAAGATAACGGTACATAAGGCGACCATCAATCCAACATTAGTCGTATAGTGTTGTTGCCACAGATCGGTTTGGCCAAGAACAAATAAGAGTACGCCAAGCACGGTCCCAACCACCAAGGTCCAGAAAGCACCATCGCCATTTCCTCTTTTATAGAAAACGCCTACTAAGAAAATAACAACTACCGGAGGAACAATAATGGAAAACATTTGCTGCAAGTAAGCCCAGATCCCTTCAAAATTTTGAATCATCGGTGCCCAAGCGGCGGCAACTAACATTAGTATTACAGTGGTCCAACGACCATAGGTAGCGATTTGCTTTTCGTTCAATCCCGGGTTATTGGGTTTTACAAAATCGACGACAATCAAAGTAGAGGCAGAGTTCAAGGTGGAATCCACACTGGACATAATCGCAGAAATCAAACCAGCCAATACCAATCCGACCATCCCGACGGGAAGCACGCCGAGTACCGCCGTTGGAAAAACCGTATCCGGATTGTCCAAACCAGGAAACAGACTAATTGCCATTGCTCCCGGGATCACCATAATAAATAATGGAATGATTTTCAAGAAACCTGCAAAGACCACCCCCCAACGCGCATGCTTAATATCCTTCGCTCCTAACACTCTCTGCACGATGTACTGATTCGTAGACCAATACCAAAAACCAAGGAAGGGAACACCGAGTATTAGTCCAGTCCAAGGCAAGGTCTCATCATCCGCCGGACGAACCATGGAGAAGTGTCCTTCCGGAGCCGCAGCCAATACCTTCGCCCATGAAAAATCCAATTGTTCAAAAAGCATGTAGGTCAAAACGGAACAACCGACTATCAAAATAACCGCTTGAATGGCATCGGTATAAACAACGGCTTTCAATCCTCCAAAAGCGGTATAGAGTCCGGCCACTACGGCCAATACAAAAGTGGTTTGCCACAAAATCAGATTTGGAAAAAACAATTGTAACACTAAGGCTCCGGCGTACAATCCTCCCGCAGTATCAACCACGATACTGGTAAAAATGGTGACAAAAGAAAAGAAAGATCGGGATCTTTTGTCATATCTTAATTCTAAGAATTCCGGGATCGTTGTTATCCTCGACCGAAGATATAAAGGGACAAATATCAGCGCTGCGATGATCAGCGGAATACCGGACATCCACTCGTAAACGGAATTTACGACACCGGTACTGTAGGCAGCTCCGGACAAACCGATGAGGGTGGTACTGGAAATGTTGGAGGCAAATAACGAGAGGGCAATGAGTCCCCAGCCGAAGCTTCGTCCTCCGAGGAATAGGTCTTCGCCGGTTTCTGTTCGTCGGGCGATCCAGAGTCCGATTCCCATTACGACGATGAAGTAAATGATGATAATGGCGATGTCAATGTTGGAAATTCCTGT
>CAZDTI010000293.1:0-10953 GCA_964508085.1 uncultured Saprospiraceae bacterium
CGGAGCATGTAAGAAAATCTTACGTACTTGGACTGTAATTGACTGGTGCCAGTATAACAATAACGTTACTCCTGCTGTAGGAATCTGGACTTATGAGCAGATTATCAAAGTAGAAGATAACGAAGGTCCAACAATCACAGCTGGTTGTGACGACGTTGTATTCGCTATTACAACTGACAACGATGGTGACCCGGATAACGGATGTACTGCTTTTGTTGAGTTGGGTATTACTGCAGAAGATCCTTCTACTTGTGATGCTGAATTACAGTACACTTACTGGTTGGATTACTTCTCTGATGGAACTCAAGACGAAGGTGGAAACACTAACTCTGTTTCTGGTACTTACCCTAAAGGTGTACACACTGCTTCTTGGACTGTAGAAGATGCTTGTGGTAACATTACTGCTTGTTCTCAAACGTTCACAGTAGCTGATGAAACTGCTCCTTACCTATTCTTGGCTGCTGACTATGTTACTACTTTGAACAACAATAACGAGTCTATTATTTGGGCTACTGAATTTGAAGGTTCTTTCAGTGACGAATGTTCTGGTGAGTGTTTCGATTTCAGAATCGCAGTACCATCAGGTGGACCAGGTCAAACTGCTCCTGCAACTGCAACATCTTACACTTTCACTGAAGCAGGTACATTTACTGTTGACTGGTGGATAAAGGATTGTTCAAACAACTGGACTTATGTAACTGGTACTATCGTAGTACAGGATCCAAATGGACCAAGCCCAACTACTAGCGTAATTTCTGGTACTATTGGTACTGAAACTGGTGCTGGTGTAAACAATGTAACAGTTAACTTGGCAAGTAATGCTCCTGGAGTAATGCCTACCATGACTACTGATGCAACTGGTGCTTACACTTTCGGTAGCCTAGATAATGACTTCAACTACACAGTAACTCCAGATATGGATCTTGATCCATTGAACGGTGTATCTACTTATGACCTTGTTTTGATTTCTAAGCACATCTTGCAGACTCAATTACTTGATTCTCCATATAAGATGATCGCAGCGGATGTCAACATGAATGGTAGTATTACTACTTTAGACATGGTTGAATTACGTAAGTTGATTCTTTTCATCGAAACTGAATTCCCTGTTGAATCTTCAACTTGGAGATTTGTTGAGAGTAACTTTGCATTCCCTAATGCAGCTAATCCTTGGGAAACTGTATTCCCTGAGGAAACTTTCATCAATGGTTTAACTGCAGATGTAATTGCTGATTATGTAGCTGTTAAGAAAGGAGACGTTAATGGTTCTGCACTTACTGGTTTTGCTGGTGATGTAGAAGGACGTTCTTTCAACGGTGAGTTAATCTTCAACGTTGCTGATCGTGAATTAGTAGCTGGAAACACTTACACAGTGGATTTCACTTCTAACGACTTCAACAACATCATGGGTTACCAGTTCTCTCTTGCATTCGATCAGAATGCAGTAGAAGTTGCTGATGTACAGTCTGGCGAATTAGTTGGAATGAGCAACGGAAACTTCGGAATGAGCAGAATCAACGAAGGTGTTATCACAACTTCTTGGAATAACAGTGCAGCTACTTCTATGGTAGATGACCAAACTGTATTCTCTGTAACATTTACTGCTAAGAACAACACTACATTGAGTGAAGTATTCAACGTAAGCTCTCGCTTAACAGCGGCTGAAGCATACAATGCTGACCTTGACTTGATGAACGTTGCTATCGAGTACAATGATGACAATAACGAGGCAATTGCTGAGTTCACGTTGTTGCAAAACACACCGAACCCATTCAAAGGTCAAACAGTTATTGGATTCACACTACCTACTGCAGCTAACGCTACATTAAGTGTGTATGACATTTCTGGTAAAGTTGTCCGTACTGTAAATGGAGATTTCGCTAAAGGCTACAACGAAGTTACGATGGATCGTAGCGAGTTGAACAGCACTGGCGTTCTTTACTACCAGTTGGAAACTGCAGACTACTCTGCTACTAAGAAGATGATCATTCTTGAGTAAAAATAAATGAATTGCAATGGTGGAAGGATTCGTCCTTCCCCATTGTTCTTCAACGTTTTTACAACGGAATTATCTTTATCTTCTAAAGATATTCATACCAGTAACCGGTTTAAGAATGCTTTAAAATCGGTTTTTGGGATGGCCTCTCACCTAGAATTTTGGTGGGGGGCTTTTTTTATGTAGGTACGATAAGGGAGAGGTTTTCCCTTGATTTATGGTTATTATAACCTCTTTATTGGAGCGACTATACAAACTATTTTCTGCTGGTTTTATGAAAATTGCTATCTTGCGCCTCTATTAACAATTTACAAATTGCAAAAGCTTATGAAAAAAACAATACATTTACTACTCACACTTTCCCTTTCGTTCTTTATCACCACTCTGCAAGCAAATGAAATTCGTGCAGGAGCTATCTCGCTTAAACAGTTGACCGCTTTAACTGTAGAAGCTACCGTAAATATAGTTGTACCTTCTCATGCTAATGTAACCGCTCTGGAGCTTTGTTGGGGCGATGGAACTTGTAGTAGTCTACAACAATCAAATGAGTTTATTAATCCGGCACAAGGTCTTAAGTATTATACCTTTACAGATGCTCATACTTATCCGACAATTGGAAATTTTACTACTTCTATAAATCATTGTTGTTACGATGGAGCTATCACAAATATTACGAATGGAGCTGCTTCAAACTTTCAGATAGAAACTACAATTCTTCTTCTTTCTAATACTGAATTAAATACCACTCCGTCTTTTCCCAATCCTCAAAATTTGGTAGATGTAGACATAAACACAGAAACCCTAGTTCTATTTGGTGCCGATGAAGATGTTGAAAATGATGCCTATAGTCATGAGATCTGTGAGCCGGAAAATGTAACGAATTATTCAAGTATTAATTTTCCAAATAGTACTTTGACGCTGGCGCCATCTGGGGCAGGTGTACTTGTATGGAGTAACCCTGGCTTTGAAGGAGTGTATATCGTTCAAATTTGTACAAATGAAACCCGTAATGGGCAGCAAATCAGTAGCTCGAAGCGAATTGTATGTTTTGGGGTTGATAATAGCTTTGTAAGCAGAACATCGGAGCTTTCCAACTCGGAGATATTGATTTATCCGAATCCAGTTTCAGGGGGAGAGCTATATATAGAGCGGAAAGGTGAATTGGTTTTGGAAGGTAGTAGTTTTTTGATAATCAATGCTTTAGGCGCGAGTGTGTTCACTTCAGAATGGGATGGAGAAGATCAAATGACTATTAATGTACGCGATTTACCGAAAGGATATTATACCGTAGTCTTGCTATTGAAGGATGGGAGACGATTATACAAGCAAATTGTTATTTCATGAGTTGTTTAGGGAGTATGCTTCTCTTTCGTCCTGAATGAGCGCGGCAAGTCGAATGATCAGGAAGCATATCGTGTTTATACTTCGAATGACCTGAGGAGCTGAGAAATCTACTACCCAATTCTAAACCCTCAAAAAAATGAACCAATTCGGGCGGCCAATAAAACTTTTCCCATTAGTTCTTTGTCGAATAGGAACGCTGCCTTACGACTTGTTAAATGGAATTTGTTGGGCAGAAAATGATTTACTAACAGTAGATTTACAAATATATCAAACGCTAAATGAATTAGTAGATAAAAAAGAGGGGGATAAAAAACAACAACAAGAACTTCGCAAGAAAATAGGAAAATTTGAAGCGAATTTTGAGCTACATTATTTGCAGCAACAACAATTGCATCGCGCTTCTTTTTATGCTTTTTCAGGTCACCAACTACTCCAAAAAGGCTTGTTACAATCGAGCCCTTCCTTGTGGGAAGGATTGCAGCGTTATCGTTTACAGCCACCAACCATTTATCGGAAAAAGGAAAGACAAACGGAACGTTCATTGGCGCAATATTTAGCTCGGATTTGCACTAAAACTTCTCCCTTCAGTACTTTCACTGCATTGTCTTTAAATGATTTATCTGGAAGCAATGTGGGACCTGATACTGTTCCATTTTCAAGTGTCATTCGAATCAATAATTATGTGTTGGCACAAGTAGAAGAATTGTTATCTGCTTATCCTCCTTTTTACAAACATCTAAGGGTTCAGATAAATCCGACTCTAAGAAAAAAGGGTAAAGACTTTGTTTTTTTGATTAATAGCCGAAACGTAGAATCTATTCAGCAGATAGAGGAAAATGAAGTACTGGCTTTGATATTATCAATCGGCCGGGAATATTCTTCAGGACAACTTGTATTCGCCACACTGCTCACAAGGCTTGGAGCGGTGGTTGATGCTTCTCATGAAGAGCTTCAAACTTACCTTTCAGATTTGGTTCGGCTTGGTTTTTTGAATTGGCTTTGGCCAGTTTCCGGAACAAATCCGAATTGGAATGAGACCTTATTGGAATGGATAACAGCGCTTCCTGACTTTGACGGAAAGGTTTGGATGGTAGCTGCTTTAGATCAATTGAAGCGAACTGCGGATCAATTACCTCAGTTGCCCGTGGAAAAGCGTTGGAGTTTGATACAAGAAAGTATGACCCATTTAGCCAGATGTTTTGAAGAGATAGGGAATCGCATTCCGAAGATACAACTGACTGAACATAAGGCTTTTGTCGCTTTTCAAAATACGGATTTGGCAATGAGTCGAGAGAAGTTATTTTTTGAGGATACACAGATGCGGGCGGAGATTAGTTGGTCGGAAAGTGATTTGGAGCAAAGTGTTGAGGAGTTATCACAGCTGGTCGAGATGGTTTTGCCATTTAGGATGCAAACGGAATTAGAAGAGCCACTTCATTTTTTTAAAAGAAGGTACAATGACCAAGAGACTGTACCTCTCCTGCAGTTTTATCAAGATTTTTATGCGGGAGAAATAAGTTCTTTAACGAAGCTACCTGTGCAGCCTCCTATTTCAAATATTGATACTTCTCTTTCTTCTGCTCAAGAAGCTGTTTTGGCTGCCCGAGAAAAAATTACAAAAGAATTAAGTAAACATATTACCATAGATTATAATTTTACTGTACATTTACCCTTGTCGGTATTGAATTCGGTAATGGCACCCACACAACAGAAAGTCGCCGTGACACCCAGCCCAGAATCTTTTGGTGCATTGCTTCAGCTACAAAGATCCAGTAATGGACAATATAAATCCTACGTCGATGCCGTATTCACTGGTTATGGGAAGATGCTTGGTCGCTTCTTGCATTTATTTCCCAAAGAAAAAAGCACTCAATTGACCGATTGGGTCGAACAAATGAGAGGCACTTCCCTCTGGGTAGATAATACGGATGCCTCTTTCCACAATGCAAACGCACACCCCGCCTTTCTTCAAAAATTAGTCTCTATTCCTGGTGGACAACAAGCATTCTACAATAAAGAATCGCAGCTTGCTGAAGAGCAATTACTCCAATTGAAGGACTTGTCTATCCGTCTTAGCGAAACCGAAAATAAACTTCTATTGTATTGTCAAGAAGAGGAAGTGACGATTTTTAACTTTGGTTTGGAAGCATTGCAAAGTCGTTCCCCTATGTATCGGCTACTCTCTTCTTTTTGTACTACTCAGCCTGATATTACACCACTGAAGATGATGTTGTTACAAGCAACTCGTAGGAAAAAAGGAAATTGGACACTTTTGCCGCGAGTGAATGTTGGTGATTATTTGGTATTGCAACGCCGTGCCTGGTTTGTTCCTAAAGGAGATTTACCTATGCGAGGGAAAAGCGAAACGGAAGCAGCTTATTTTCTGCGTACTAATAACTGGATTATGCAAAATGAGCTACCTTCTAGTGTTTTTATTACGCTGAGTCCGATGGAGGTCGGTGATAATAATGATGAAAATAACAATAGAAATACAGACGGTTATAAGCCCCAATATATTGATTTTAGTTCTCCTGCTTTGGTTAGTCATTTGGGGCGTGAATTAAAGAAAGTTGACACGATGTTAAAGATAGAAGAGGTCCTGCCAGGGAAAGGAGAAATGGTGACTGTGAATGGTCGGGAAAGAGCGGTAGAATTAGTAGTGCAGTGGGAGTCAATTATTAACCACTAACCTTTCGATTTTATGATAAAAAGTTGCTTATGGTGGATAATAGTAGGGTGAAAAAAAGCCCTCCTCTGTTGTTCAGAGGAGAGTGAATAGATTATGGATAATTTGGTGCATCTTGTTGACGGTCATGTTTGACCATAACAAGACGCACACTAAAGACTAAAAATTATTGCCGTTGTTGTTGAAATAGTAGTATTATGTTGATTGTCAGGTGTTTACTGTAGTTTAAAACTAAAACGTACCTTATAATTCGTGTCTGGAGTAAAGCTTACGGAATCTAATTGTTGACCATCTACCTTTTTCTGTACAAAGTTTATAAGGTATGGACTTGCGCTATTAGATTTTAGAATTGTGATTTCACCATCTTTGTCAATGGAGAAAACTATATCTACACTAGCGGAATTTAAATTGTGTTTCGCAAGTTGCGGGTTTTGAACCAGGGTGCTAAGCTCTGTTCGTAATGATTTAGAGATGGCTGTAACTGGTGGTGTAGTTGGATTGTTAGAAGCGAAAGCTGTTGAGGTCATCAAAAGGCAAAAAGATAAAGCTGCTATTGCTGTTTTTAGGGTCGTCATAATAAAATGGTTTTAGTGGTTTAGAAATAAAAATTATTGTTCAGCTTCAATTCATTTGTTTATCTATTTAGTTTAGTTACTTAAAAGACTTTTCAGATTGTTAATGGTTGCAAACTTCGAGTGACTTTGTAAAAATTCTACGTCCAAAGTATTGTTCGCTTGTTTGTTATTATGACGACAAGAAGCGGATTTTGTTCTTCTGATGGTCGATCTTGTATACGAACATCGTGGAAATTTCTACAAATGGATGAATTCAATCTCAAAAGGAATCCAGGTTATTGTTTTCATTCGTTCTTCTATTTTAATAAGTTAGCACTCTCTGGGATTTAGCACCCCCAGCTCACCTAAAGGCAAGTTTTGATTTTATAATGGTAGCCCAGCAGTTGCGTTTCTGCTTAGCTGACTAGTGAGAATTGAAAATTTATATGACTAGTGAGGATCGAGAGGTTTCTTTCGAAAAAGAATGAGTTTTTTAGCTTAGCCTTCTCTCTTTGTTGTTCTTCTTCTTAACGGAGATAGATAGGAAAGAAACATATTAGACGATAATTTTAACAAAAAACCTCACTCAAGTTGATTATTTAGATTATCCATTTGCTCATAACATATCAACAATGCTTTACTACTGGCGTCCAAGTCTTATAGTTTTGCTTATAATGTCTCGTTGAATAGGAGAAACTAAATTAGATCTTATTCTTTATCCCTAAATAACAACGGACATCACCTTTTATCACTTTTAGGAGTAGATTATACTGGGATATAAATTTTTTGTATTATTTTAGAGCCTCCTTCCCAGGGAGAAAAACATTAAACATACAATCACTTAAGGTTCTTACACCTTTTTTACACAAAACAAATACTAAACAATGGACAAATTACACCTCATTGAGAAAATGCAATCTAGTGCCAACATCACCAAAGAGCAGGCACTCACCGTTATCCGATGCTTATTCGAAGCAGATAGTATCATTGCAACAGAAGGGCTTAAACAAGTAGAAACCGTGAAAGAAGTTGCGGTAGAAACCAAATCTAAGGCTGGAATTGAAAAGGTTGAACTGACTCGCGAGGTTCCTGTTCACACTACTGACAGTATTGAAAAAATTAAGACTGTTGAAGTGATACGGGAAGTACCTGTAGAGGTAGTTAAACCTGTGGAATTGATTAAAGAGGTGTCCAAAGCTGTGGAAGTGATTAAAGAAGTTCCAGTACAAAGAACGATTAATAACGAAATCATCAAAGAAGTAGTGGTTGAAGTGGTTAAGGAGGTTCCTATCATTCAGCACAAGGAGGTTATCAAGGAGGTGGAAGTGATTCGTGAGGTACCTGTTCAAGTAATTAAAGAGGTAGAAGTGATCAAAGAGGTGCGTGTACCTTATGAGGTGATTAAAGAAGTGGAGGTGATCAAAGAGGTAGAAGTAGTTAGGAATGTGCAAGTAGAGGTGATCAAAGAGGTAGAAGTGATTCGTGAAGTGCCTGTGGAAATGATCAAGGAAGTAGAAGTAATCAAAGAAGTAGAAGTGATCAAAGAGGTACCCGTTGAAATCATCAAAGAAGTAGAAGCGATCAAAGAAGTCGAACTGCTTCGTGAAATTATGGTAAGTAATAATGTAGATGTTCCGATTACTACTCAGATGATTGTAGAGCATGTAACGGATAGAGAGGTAATTAAGCCTGTAGAAATGATCAAAGAAAAGATCGTCGAAGTCATAAAAAAGGAAGAAATCATCAAAGAAGTGGAGGTTGTTCGTGAAGTACCGGTGGTGGTTAATAAAACAATAGAAGTTATTAAGGAGGTACCTGTAGAAGTCATTAAAGAAGTGATCAAGGCTATAGAGGTAGTAAAAGAAGTTCCTGTTGAAGTATTCAAAGAAGTAGAAGTGATCAAGGAAGTAATGGTAGTGAAAGAAGTACCAGTAGAGGTGATTAAAGAAGTAGAGGTCATTAGAGAAGTACCTGTTGAAACGATTAAGGAGGTTCCAAAATTAAAAACCGTCGAGGTCGTAAAAGAAGTACCAATCATTCACAACGTAGAGGTGCCTACGGTACAGGAAAAGCGGGTAGATGTTTGGAGAGAAGTACCAAAGGTAGAGTCTGTAGAAGTGACACGGGAAGTAGCAGTGGTCTCTAAAACAACGGAACCTAAGTTACAGAGAGTTGAAATGATCAAAGAAAAAACGGTACAGACTATTAAGGAAGTGCCAGTAGAGATGGAAAGAACTATTGCACCTCCTACAGAGCTTATTCGGGAAGTAATAGTGGAAAAAGAAGTGCCGGTCGAGGTAGTGACGAAAGAGCAAGTGATGGCCGAGATGATCGTAGAGAAAGTGAAAGAAGTAAATGTAACAGAAGAGAAGGTCGTAGAAGTGTTCAGAGAACTACCTAAAGTTGAAACAGTTGAAATTACCAAAGAGGTTCCTGTTCCAATGGTGTCTACCACAGAAGTAATCAAAGAGGTTGAAGTCATTCGGGAAGTACCTGTTGATGTAATCAAAACCGTAGAAGTAATTAAAGAGGTACCTGTTGAAGTGATCAAAGAAGTACAATCTGTAGTAGAGGTCAACTTGACCAAAGAGGTTCCTGTTGAAACTTATAGCGAAGGAATGAAAGAAGTAGAAGTGGTTCGAGAAGTCCCAGTAGAAACCGTACGCGAAATCTACAATGTTATCGAAATAGAAACCGTCAACGAAGTGATTAGAGAAGTACCAGTGGAAATCGTTAAGGAAGTAGAAGTAGTGAAGCAAATAGACTTCGAATCACTCAAAGCAATGATGATGAACATGGACACCTCTGTTGTTTCTAAGACTCAGGTTAGTGAAACACGTACGGAAAAAGAATCGAAGATTGTAGAAAGCAGAGAAGTACAAGGGGAAGGTAAAATCGAAACAAGATTTGTTCGGGAAGAACGTACAAAACCTGCAGAGGAAAGACATATCGAAAAGGAAATTAGAAAAGTAGTTCACAGTCAAAATGGAACTTCTAACGGTGTTAATAACACAGACCGGGATGACTTGACAAAAATCGAAGGCATAGGCCCAAAGATTCAAGGACTTCTTTATGAAGCAAAAATTTATTCTTATGAATCTCTCGCCAAAATAGATTCAGATACATTAGTTCGAATCCTGAACGAAGCAGGCCCTCGTTACCAAATGCATGATCCGGAAACCTGGCCAATGCAAGCGATGATGGCAGCGGATAACGACTGGGATGGACTGAAAGCTTTACAGGAGGAATTGAATGGGGGGAAAGTAAGTTAATTCAACTAAAAACTATTAACTAAAACGTAAACTTCCCACTACTGCGGATTCAATGAGAAAATATTATCCGTCGCCTCGAAAAAGTGGGAAGTTTATATTAAATGTTTTAGTTAATGTTTAAAATCAAAACAAACAATCATTTTTTAAATCCAAAAAAACACTAATTAAAATGGCTTTTTTAACTAAGCAAAAGAAAATCAACGCAGTAATTCCTGATAATAGCGATGCAGGCCTCGTAGATGCTATTCGCGTTTTCCGTTCTGGAAACGTACAGGAAGTAGAAGTTAAAGTGAACATTGCACATCCTTATAATGGTGACCTCGAAGTCCACCTTACTGCTCCTTCTGGGAAATCGGTGCGGTTACACAAGCGTACGGGGAAGAAAGAAAAGGATCTTAAGCAAGTATACAAAGGAGATGTAATGAAGGACTTTGTTGGGGAAAAGGCCTCTGGTAACTGGAAGCTAACGGTGAAAGATTTTGCTCCTCGTGATGAAGGGAAATTGAAAGACTGGTCCATCAAAATGGATTGTACTTCTACTAAAGAAAGTGAGATATTCATCCCAGATGGTGCTGATAAAAAGCTAATCAGTAAGCAAATGTGCTTGGTAACTGGAAAGGTTGATGATATAGAAGTGAAAGTAGATATTCAGCATGGATACATCGGTGATTTGAAGATCATGTTGGTTGCACCTTCTGGAGCAGAAGTGGTATTACACAACCGAGCTGGCCACAACAAAAATGATCTTATTGCTACCTACACTGCTGATCAGGTATTAAAGCCAATGATCGGTGAGAAATGTAAAGGAGTGTGGAAACTGGTTTGCCAAGATTTAGCACCACGTGATGCTGGTCGAATCAGAAGCTGGCACTGTAACCTTAAGGTGTCCTAATTAATTTGATACAACAACATAACCAATAAAATCAAAGGAGCGCTATCGAAAGGTAGTGCTCCTTTTCTTATCTTGCGAGCTGAAATCAAAAGAAATTAAACCAAACATGTTATACCTCCTTAATGATCAGGAAACAGAAAGATTGCTCTTTCGTCAAATTAGAATGTCAGATTACCCGAATTGGCTTCCATTTTTTGAAACACCTGAAA
>CAZDTI010000294.1:0-10934 GCA_964508085.1 uncultured Saprospiraceae bacterium
AATCCAAATCGGTTTCGGGAGACCATTCGTATTCGTCAAAACCCGATAAAGAAAAAGTTATATTGCCTCCACCACAAAGAATGGTATCAGGACCGAGCTCTGCAATAGTATTGTTGTCAATAGTTATTGTAATACTGTCCCTTAGCAGGGTTTCACAGGCACCCGTTACTTCCACCCAAAAGGTCCCTGGCTCGTAGGCGGTAAAAGTAGGATCCATTTCTCCATTTTGCCAAGTATAAGAATCAAAGCCTGGGCCGGCATCCAGCGACACTACTCCATTTTGACAAAGGACAATATCAGGACCAAGATCCAAACTCAAGGGGCCGCTTTCCAGTTCAAAAGAGCTGCTATTGTTGGTGTAGTCACATTCTAAAATGGTGGTGGAAGGAAAATCATCCAGCAAACTAAAAGGTGGCGGAATTGTATTGTTATCATTCACAACCAAGTGTAAAGTAGTGGCTAAGGTATTAACAATGGTAAAGGTAATATCCATACAAGTATCTGGCAAAACCTCTACTGTAGTCAATTCAATACTGTGTAAAATGGCGGCTTCATTTTGGGGGTCGCCTTCATAAAAAGCCACTGGCGTTCCGATTGGCAACAATGCATCTCCAATATTACAAATCGAAAGGCTAATGGAAAAAGAATCAAGGCCACATTCTAAACCAGCGACTTCTACTGTCGCATCCGGCAAAGGCAAATACGGAATGTAATCATCGCTTAAGATCGGTCTTTGGGCCAGATAATTATTGAAGGGTCTGTAGTCGGAACCGGGTTCTGGAAATTCCAGATGATGCTGTTGTTGTTCCAAAGGCATGCTGAGGTCGTCATTCACATTGAGGACGAAATAACTGTATTGGTTCCACAGATTCCTTGCCGACAACCAAGGGCCACCAGCTTGCGGGTCTGATTCAAACACCCGAAGTCGGCCTCTGTAATCCGCTGGAGGACTGTTGATACCCGCATAGGTATAACTTGTTACAATGATCTCCGCTTGTTTGTCATTGTCAATATCTGCCACCACCGGATGTTCATCAAAAGTACCAGAGCCGGCGATGAAAGTTTCCCAGTTTCGTTCGGCATCTACACCGGCAGGAAAAGGCGCATTGCCGCCATACATGATTCTTAAATTTTCTTCATCTCTATAAACCACTTCTTGAAAACCATCTGCATTAAAATCAAAAACGGTTACTCCGGTCAATCCCGAAGCATCGATCACCGGAAGATTCCACCAGTAAGGAGTAGCGGGTGACAATTGTGCAGCATTGAGGTTCCAACAAAGTAGTTCATTTCGAGAAGTAATAATAATTTCCGGCCAGTCTTCGGCAGCTCCATTTTGAGTATCGTCATAGACATTGGCGACACAGGGCAAGGCACCAAAAATATCATCAACGTCAGAAACGGGTTTGGGGAAAAATTCAATCGCTCCATTTTTATCCCAAACATACAAACCGTATTTCTGATCCCGCCGACTGGCCACCACCACATCCATAATCCCATCTAAATTCATATCCGCCACTACGGTATAGCCATCTCTGTAATTGTATTGCGTTTGCAGCACATTAAGGTCTCTTTGTATTTTTATCTCTAAACCGTCTCCATCGTTGGGATCCAGGTCTATGGAGTAAATCATATTTCCAGCAGCGATTTCTAAGCCATTACAATCTGGATCTCCTCCACAATCGCTTTGACTCAACAGTTCAGCAGCTATGGGAGAGCAGGCATTGAACTCGAAGTTTCTTCTGGCCATTCTCCCGATGCTTCCGGTGCCCAGTAACACCCGATTTAAAGTAACCGTTGCACTTGAAAAGTCGAATTGAAAAACTTCATTCCCACAATACACTTCCGATATTCCATCCTGATCAAAGTCGGCCAAGTAAGCCACATAGTCTCGGTGTGCTACAGTTTGTGAAGAGACTGCGATTTGTTCCATAACATTGGTACTCGTTTCGCTATAATTACTGTAGACTCTGATTCTTCTATCTGCTGAAATAATTAATAACTCCGGAATCCCGTCTCCGTTTACATCACCCACCACAGGCTTGGCATCAGGATACATATCGAAATTACCTTGAATCGATAATTCTTTCGGGGCCACGTTGTTTAATCCGTCTCCTCTAAAAATCAATAAGCGATTTGAAGTACCACTAGAAATCACAGGACTAGAAATACCGCAAATAATTTCAGGAATATCATCGTCCTGTGGGTTGAGGTTGGCAACGATGGGCGTCGCATCAACCGATACGAGATCGACCTGACTTTGCCAGGCTAGTCGAACCGCAAAATTGGTTTCAAATTCTGTAACCACACAGTTATCTATTTCACAATCACAGATACTGTCATAGCAATCTACATAACCATCCAGGTCATCATCAATCCCGTTGTCACAAATTTCATTGCAACTTGAAGAGCAGATGGTCGCTTCCTCCAAAGAGCTTAGCGTAGAGGAGACAGTGGGCTGAGTAGTCGTAATGCTATTTTGAGAACGACTTAGGCCGTGTAAGCCCTCATAAGGATTCGGAAAATCACTGACATTAAAAGTTAAATCTTCTACAAAAAGACAAGCATCATTAATGCTTCCATCAAGTAGGTTTACTTTCCCCAATAAAATATCATCATCCCCTCCACCAAAGGTCGATGTCCATCCGGTGAAATACAAATAGACATCGTCCAACAATAATTCTACATTTGAACTACCTGTTTGAAAATCAGCAGTCCCACCATAGCTTTTTGCCCACATAAAATTCCCATCTTTATCTACTTTTAAAATAAATAAATTGTCTCCGCTAATATCTCTACCCAAGGCTGCGTAGCCATCAGGAAGCGTTTGTAATTTTGAAAATGTAACATTGGCGTTCGTCGTCGGGATGTATTCCTTTGCCCAGATTAAATTTCCATCTAAGTTAGACTTTGTAAGGAACACCTCCGGATTCGTTGCACTAGTTCCGTTTTTATCTCCTTGTTGAGCCACTACAATTTCATCGTTTTCAATCAACATCGACGGCGCATACAAACGGGCGTTGGTCATCACATCCACCAGGTATAACCGGCTCCAAATTTCCGCTCCCGTTAAATCAAAACGCGAAACCGCCCCTCTCATCCTATTCGTTCCACCTCCTGCAAAATTATATCTCCCAGACACATATAAATCACCATTGTAAATCTGAGCAGATTGGAAAGTTTCACAAGAGCCTAAGTGGTATCGTTCATTTAAGTTAGAAATAGCTCCTGTATTTCGATTGAGTTCGAACAAACTGCCATCACATCCAAAACTATTGTTAGCGTTTTGCTGTCCAGTTAGCAGGTAATTCCCATTGGGGGCTATTTCATTGATGTCAGCAGTCCTAACACTTATGCTACTGGGTTGGTGATTTTGGATCCAGTCAAAATTATCTGCAACTGGATCGTAACGAAAGGCAAAAGCCGTACGATTCAAAGCACCTCCATCTGCGAAACCACAACCCACTAAGCGATTGTCTGAATCCAAAATCAAATCAGTGATGATGTTAATCCCAACGGAGTTAAAGAGGAAAGAACGTTCCCACAATCGCTCCCCTTCCGGGGTAAATTTTATCAGCAAGGCACTATCCTGCCGGCTGCTGGCCAAATACAAATTCCCATCTTCACTGGAACAAAGGCTGTATCCTTTTTCATCGGCGTTTGCCGTTCCAAAAGTTTTAATAAACGTTTGTTCACAATCTGTAGCCACATTGTTAACAACTAAACCAAAACAACTTTCATTCGTACAACTATTTCCAGTCGCCTCCAGGCAAATGGTATAAACGCCCGTCGCAGAAAATGTATTTGAAAAATCCGTAGCCGTTGATTGTGCCGTTCCGTCTAAAAACCATTCATAGCTATTTCCTCCAATACTGCTGTTCGTAAAAGTCACCGTCTCTCCTACTTCTATGATCCCCGCACTAGCGGTGAAGTCAGCGACGGTATTACAAAGTACTTCAATGGTTACCGTAAAATCATCAAAACAATTCGGCGTGCTATTGGCCGCTACAAGCGTGATGTCGAATTCGCCAATGGTATTAAAAGTATAAATTGTATTTTGCGTATTTGTAAAATTGACTCCATCTATCTGCCAATCCCAACTGTTCGTATTTGTACTCGTATTGTTAAAAGTAACCGTTTCTCCAGCCAAAACGCTAAGCGCACTTGCGTTAAAACCAACCGTCAAAGGATCAGGACAGGGATCTTGACAAGCATCAGAATCGAGCAAAGTAAAACGGACATCATTGAGAAAGAAGTCCATCCGATCCGCCTGCCCTTGTGAAAAAGCGGAATAGCAATCCCAGTCGCCATAGTCCATATAATTCCAGAACATGTCATTTTGGTCCGTAGTAAAAGGATTGTTAGGGTCTCCGGCATTTACATCCGTGTTACAAGTATTAGCTGTGGCGTTACAAGGCACAGGCGCCGTAGATTGATCCGGTGGGGTATCGCAAACGCGGTCTCCGTCACTTAGGCAATCGGTATTTTGGCAACCACCTTGGAAGGTGTGATAAAGACCGAGATAATGTCCTGCTTCGTGCGTCAAAACTGCTGAGCCACCAGGGGTCAACCCCATCCACTCTGCCTCCATAACAATTCCATCTTCAGGGTTTCCGTGAGAACTTGGAAAATAAGCATAACCAGCCACACCACAACCAGAACTGGCACTACAAATTTCCTCCACCAACCAAACATTGATGTAGCTCAGCGGGTCCCAGCGGATCAAATCTTTCAGGGCAATGTCTTCGTTTTCCAATGTCATAGAAGTCAGCGTAGAAACGGTTCTGGTAATCCCGGTAGTTGGATTTCCGTCGGGGTCTCGTTCGGCGAGGCAGAATTCAATTTGGGTATCGACACCGGTAGTTGGATCGTAAGGCGCGTTGTTTGAGTAAGCATCATTTAGGTATTGGATGCCTTGCTCTACAGTAGCGTCGTTGATATTCTCGGGGCCGTTTTGATGAATGATGTGAACGACAATGGGTAGTGTGTAGGTCGTTAAAACGGTTGATCGCTGTTGATCACCTTGTAGTTTATCATACAATCTTTGCTCTGCACTTTGGTGTTTTTGCAGCCATTTTTCATCTTGCTTTTTCAGCTCGTGTAGAATCGTTGTGGCGCAAAAGCCGGAGCTATGGCTGGTTTCTAGGGAGTGGTTTTCCCGAGCTTGACTCAAAGTCTCTTCTGTTGGGGAATTAAAGAAGGTTAATGCAAGTAGTATTAGCGGGTAAATACTTTTCATAATGAATGGGGTGGTTAATATCTTCAGCTTTAATTATGCTTTATTATAAAGATACTAAAGTTTCCGATTTCGCTTCCTAAAGAAAAATTATTCCATCCACAAAATAGAATCTTTAGTATCATACTGATTCTTTTCCCAGAGAGGGTTTGCTTCATCAGATATCCATTCGCCATCAACGATGAATTTATAGCGTGTCTTTCCTTTTGGCAAATGAATGGTGATCTCCCACCGTCCAAGTTTTCGTTCCATCGTGTACCCTGTAGTTGACCAATTATTAAATGTCCCGGTGACTAAAACTTTCTTTGCTTTTGCATGGTCTCCTAAGACAAAAGTATGATTGGGTTCAATAGAACAAATTGAATTTTTAAACTTACGCCTTCCAATAGTATGAGGGTTACTGGGGTCTACTTTCCACTTCTTATCTACAACAAATTTATATTCGTAATTCCCCGGTTTTAAAGATAGAGGTACAGACCAACCATCCTTTTCTTTTTTCATCCGCAAATCATTTTTATCCCAGCCATTGAAATTCCCAGTGAGCACAAGCTCATCGGCCTTAGGAAATGTTGAAGTTTGGAAAATAATTGGATCTCCGAGAAACAGTACGGAGTTTTCATTACCTTTTCCATCAGAACGTTTCTTGGCATTCTTTGGATCCAGCACCCATTTCCCGTCGATGATAAATTTATAGTTGTGCTCCCCTTCTCGTAAATAGACCGGTATCTCCCAACCATTATTATTGCGAAGCATTCGAAATTCCGAGGGGTTCCAATTATTGAAATCTCCGGCTAAGAAAACTTGTTTGGCCTCTTGATGACCTTCCAATTTAAAGGTATGGTTATAATTAAAAAAGACGGAATTGGTATTCCCATGATGGTCTTTCTCTTCTAAAGCGTTGGCAGGATCTGTCATCCATTCTCCATCGACGATAAACTTGTACAAGTGTTTTCCTTTATTCAATTTGATAGTGGTCTTCCATACCTTTCCCTCTTTCACCATCGCTGTATTTATCGTACTCCAATTATTAAACGAACTAGCCAAATTTACTTTTTTAGCATTCGGAAAACCAAACAACTGAAAAGTGAATAAATCGCCACCTTCAGAAATTAACGTATTTTGATTGAATAGATTTCGGCCAAACTTCACATTCAAATCATAAGGAGCGTTTTTATCAAAAGAGATATTTTCTTCATAGAAATAGTCGCTTTTACTTCCAGAGGCCAAGGCTTTTATTTCTTTTTTATATTCAATTTTATTCGGATCCCAACTAACCAATTCCCAGCCCAGAGGTGTTCTCTTTCCTTCGTTTAAATCATTCAAGCTGTCCGTCATTTCACAAGAACTACCAATGGTCGAAAGTATCTCATTCAACTTAGCTGTATCCTGTAAATGATCAAATACAACGATGACATGACCATCTTCATAGCGGTAGTTGGTGTGTTCAACCTGAGCCATAAGTGTAGCAAGGCCAGCGGAAGACAACATCAGAAATAACATTATATTTACGAAAGCAAGCCGCAAGCTTCTTTTCCATGATATGTTAAGTATATTTCTCATTAATTCCCGTTATTAAATTCATAAATAAACAGTCGTTTCTTTTTAAAATCAATAATTATTCGTCCCAATGAAAAGAAGGGAAATCCCAGCATACCGTCAATTCTTTTATTATACGCACGACTCATTGTTTTAAGATTTAAAATTAAAGTTGGCATTTTATATAAATCTACCTTTTTAATCCTAATTCCTTTTACCAGCGACAAGATCGCCTCGGTAGTTGCTCCATTTCCATCTTGTACCTGAGCTGTTTTTAAAATCCTCATCCCCTCAAAAACTTCTTTAGGCAATTTACTATCCATGATATTAGATTCTGCTCCAGTATCAAGTGAAAATACTAAGTTTATGTTATTAAGCTTTGATTTTAGGGTAATTAAATCGTTTGTTATCCGAATAGGGGATTCTAAGAATAGCGTTGTCGTAATCGTTTCGGTATCCAAACGTGGATGTAAGACCAACTGTTGTTTGAGTACATCCAGATCAAAAACATAATCTTTAAATATCGCAACCCCCAGCAGACCTAAGATCTTCAGTCCCTTATTGTTCTCAATCGCTCCCAAATCGGTAACTTCAGCAAGAAGTCCTTTTTGAAGGAGACCATTGATATTCAATTCTTTAATTTCAATTCTACGCACATAATCCGTCCCCGAGACAAGGGTCCCGGCATAGTAATCTTCATCGATTTGGTAATCTCTAAAATAAGTAGAATTTAGCACTAAACAAGGTGCCCCTAAGTCTAATAAAAAATTACCGGTTATACCGTTGAGTTCCGCTTCAATAAAAAATAAATTATCAACGCGTTTAAGGGGGATTTTTATAGTTGTCTTTTCTTTTAGCTCAATGGAGTATTTTTCGACAATAGGGAGCGTCCTAAGGGGTTCGTCTAAACGATACTGCTCCTTTTGATTTTCAGTAGCTACTGAAAAAAAAGGGATTAGCAGGAAGAGGAAAAGGAGTTTTATGACTTGGGGCTTAATCAAATGGTGTTGTTTTATTCTTCAAAGCAATGATATTTTTTGGATAAAACCTAGTTTTTGGGGATTGAACGACTTCAGATTTAACTATTTTTAATCAGGCCACCATCCCTCTCCCACTGTTCCATCATCCAAATCTGTCCTTCTTCTCCCGGATGTACTCCATCTTCTAATAATAATGCTTGATCCATTTCGGAAAAATCTACCATCTCTTTATCATCCTCTAATGCATATCGTTTTAACTCCTTTTGGTATTTCACCATTTTCTCCACCAAACTTAGATCATCTGCAAAATAAGTATCCATAGGATAATTTTCTCTGGCAACAATCGGAGTAGGAATTCCAATTATAGAAACAATCCCATAAAATTTTGCCTGTCTGGTCATCGCATGGATATTTCCAATTATCTGAGAAATTCTTAGGTTAAGCCAGAGGTCATTTGTCCCTCCCATTATAAAAAGATGACTTGGTTTATGGGCCAGGGCATCTTTTGAAAATCTGGAGAGCATACCGGAAGTTGTATCGCCAGAGATACCGCTATTGATGATTTCAAAATTGTGTTTTTGATGGAGGAGCTTAGTCCATCTCTTCGACTTGTCAATGTCATAACCTTCAGTGAGACTGTCTCCCAATGTAACTAACTTTTTTATTTGCATGTGTTTTTATTTTTTTGGGTTCTAAGTCCTAATATAGGGGTTTTGTTTTTTAAAGGGTAGATGAGGTGATGGGGTAGATGAGGTAGATGGGGCTTCCTTCTAACATATAGTCTTACGAACTCGCTCGACCACAGTCCCACACGAGCGGATACAGGAAAAACAGCCCTTACCAAAACAAACGAGCTTCATCTACCACATCCGCCGTATCTGCCTCATCTACCCTCTACAAACCCAGAGCCATTTCTGCTCCTCCACCCCCTCAAGCCATTTTGACCTTCCCCACTTCTGTTGTTTCCAAAGAATATCTAAAACCATAAATCGAAGCAGCTATTCCACCAAATATAGGAGCTAACAATGGCCCCACCAGTGGAACATACAACAATAGTGTTACAACCAAGCCTAGTATAAAGGCGGCACCTAAGTGCTGTCGTATAATCGTCTGGCTTTGTTTGATCTTAAAAGAAAACTGTTCATTATAGTTATCTAAGAATGCATAGCCAATGAAATAAGCATAGACAAAAAACATTGCTGTGGAGCTTAGTTCTTTGAAACCGATAAGAGACAAAGCAAAAGTAATCATCACTTGAGCAGCAATCCCTTTTCCAAAATTCCATCCCATTATTTTAACCATCCGTATTTCTGCTTTATAAAATTGCTTAAAGGTCGGATTCTTTTTTTCTTTAGAAAGAATAGAAAGCGTTTTCAAACAAAAGTAAAAAATAATGACTTCCAATAAAATCAACAACAGGTATTTAGTTCCTCCTGAAAATAGGGTACGTCTACTCTTGTGGTCTACAACGTTGGTTATTTCTCCCATATCCGTGGTGATGTTTGCCGGGGCTAAGTCTTTGATGTTACTCCAGGAAAAATACCCCATTAGGTCATCTAAAAAATACCAGGAAAATAGTACGGAGATAGTGATCATCAGCATTCCGATCCATTTGTATTCGAAGAAACCGTTCCATAATTTATTTTCTTTTATGAAAAAAGGGGTTTCTATCATGACTTGAATCATGCTGAATACTTGTGGTAAAAAATCTTCGAAGTTGAATTTTTTAAACATATGTTTCTTATTTTGTCTAAGCAAAAAACAATGAGAGCATGTCACTATAATGTACTCCATTGCATATATCGATGTATCTATTTCTTCACTTTCACCACCCGCGAAACCACCAAACTCGTCACCAAGCCACTCACCATCGCCAAGGTCCGAAAAGGAAACAAAACCACTCCATCCTCAATCATCGGATAATCAATCAAAATCGGAATACCCAAGGTCGACTCCCCACCGCCAAAACGCAAAACAAAGGCAACCACAAAACCAGCAATCGCCCCCACCCTATTTGCTTTAGGATCAAAAAGCGCACAAACCAGTGCCGGAAATAACAAACAGTACACGAAATCACTACAAAGAAACCAAAGCGCATAAATACTACTCACTTTCAAGGCCAGTAAAGTCGCTGCCATTCCAATCAACCAAATACACTTTTGAATTACTTTACGTAAATTCTCAGGACTAACATCCGGTTTCAAAAGCGGACGATAGATATTCCAGCCGGCCATCGAAGAAGCAGAGAGAATGGATGAATCTACAGAAGACATCACCGCCGCAGCGATGGCCCCCAGACCAATAGTAGCCACCCAAGGATTGGTCAAATAACGAACGACATAAGGCAAGGTAGAAGCACCGTCGGGAGGAGCTGCGAGCCCCATGGCTTCCCAATTGGCAACATCTCCAATAATGCCAATCATGATGGCAGGAATGGCCATCAAGAGGCAAACGAATCCGGCTACAATAGAAAGCCACATCGCCGTCTTTTCATTTTTTGCGCTAAGCACCCGCTGAAAATAAACCTGCCAGGGGATGCCTCCAAAAGTCAGCAACAGCGCATAATCCCACCAATTCCAATAATAAGAGCCGAGGGCTTCTCTACTAGGCAGCAAAGTAGCAGCAGCCCCTTTCTTCTCTACATAGGCCGCCCAAGCCGCTTCCATTCCACCTACATTTTGAAAGGCATAAGGTAAAACAATCAATAATCCAATAGCCAACAATAACAATTGTATTACATCTGTCAAAGCAACCGCCCAGAGCCCGCCAATAGCCGTATAAGCAACGGCAATAATAGCAGACAAAACGATGGAAGTCTGTGTATCCAAACCAAGTACGGTTCCAAAAGTGGTTCCTAAAGCCGTAAGGATAGCGGCCGACCAAAATATCTCTCCCGTAAGTGCAGGAATAAAAAATAGGGCTGCTGCTTTTTTACCAAAACGATCCGCAATGGGATCCAACATTGTAGTATACTTACGGCGACGCATCGGACGAGCAAAGAAGATTCCTCCAATGATGAGACTGAGCGCATATCCCCAAGGCGCCTGCACCCAAACTAAACCAGAAGAAGCGGTATACTCTGCAGTTCCATTAATGTAACCTCCCCCGACCCAAGTGGCACTCATCGTAAAAACAGCGACGAAAAGCGGCATCGAACGCCCTGCCAACAACCAATCACTCCC
>CAZDTI010000295.1:0-10887 GCA_964508085.1 uncultured Saprospiraceae bacterium
GGAATGAATCGCCAGGAGCACCAATCAAAGCTGCTTCTTCACTAATCCCTTCTTCGAAATAAAACAATTGGTAAGGTCTAACTCGGTTATCGGTAGTATCCAGATCCGCGATAAAAGCGGCTTGCCTTCCACCTTCTGAAAGACAGAGCTTGTAATAGTCTCCCTTATGTCTAAACAATGGTTTTACATTTTTCTGATTGCCATCAAAAAGATAGATGCCCGGTATGAAATCCGACTCATTACCGCTACTGCTAAACATTATTTTTCTGGATTCTTCCGAAAGAGTATATTCCTTTACAAACGGATAAATGGTTTCCTCCCCGGTAGTCAATTCATGCATGACGAGCTTCGATCCGCTTTCTTTGGATTCCACCTTTATGGAGATTTGTCCAGGTCCAGCATTAAGGACCAAAGAGTCTTTGTTGTCATTAGGCTCCATTTGATAAACCAACCAGTCATTCCAATCTTTTGGCAATTCAAAATTTTTCACATCTGGAATCCTGGTTGTTTTGTTCTGAACCAAATCATAAATTAGTAAGGTGTCACCTGGAAGATTTTTCTCTTTTACCTTCTGCCTTTTTAAAGCCCTGATGCTATCTTTAGAAGGATAAATAAAACAAGCTAGGTAGCGGCTGTTTTCACTTAAATGCGCTTTCGTTGCTCGATCAAAATGCACCAGCTTATTGGTTTTGGTATTGTAAATTTTCAAGCGTCCATCCAACTGTTCCCTCGTTTCTTCATAAACCACCCAGCGACCATCGTTACTGATTTGCTCATTTTTGATCTGATACCATTGGTCATAAATCGCAGATGTCATGATTTGATTTTGGGCAAATAAACTAGAAAAAGAAAACAGGCAAATTAAGATATAAAAGAACCTGCTATTCTTAAAGTTAGGAAGGCTTTGACGCATGGTATTTGTATTAGAAGTAATGTTTTTAAGAAAGGCGGTAAATATAAGTAAATACCGCCCAATTTCATCTTGATTCAACTTATCAATTTCTCCTATCTTTGCAGAGAAAAAAACAGGAGTCATTTCATAAGCAGGATGTGTGTATATCAATAAGTGTGAATGCTCACTATATATTTCTCTTAAATCCCTTCAATACAATATTACAATGAATAGAATTTTTTTCCTCTGCCTTTTATCAATGCTCTTTGCCTGTGGAAATGACAATTCGAAGTCACCCGACACCCAAATTGGTCAATCCAAACAAGAGGAAGGAACGGCAAAAATGATAGCAATCCTTCAGGAAGCACATGCCAACATAGACCCGATGAAGGTGAGCTACCATCTCAACTCCGTGAAGGCAGAAACCTATAAGACGCAGCTCAGTCAAATAAATAACCTCAGCGATAAATTAGCCGGGAAAGGAAAATACGGAAACGAATTATTACTGGCTGGAAAAACTCATGAAGCTATTGTAGAAGTCGAACGGCTAGTTACGTCGCTTAAAGAAAATCGCATAGATGTCAAATATATTAATCATGTAAATAAATTGTTAGGGATTGCTTATATGCGTTTGGGCGAACAAGAAAATTGCTTAGGGAAAAACAATCGGGAATCTTGTATTCTTCCGATTCAGGGAGACGGTATTTATGATTTGACAAGAGGGCCAAAAACAGCTATTTCCATTTACAAATCCATTTTGGAATCGGAACCAACAGATATGGAAACCATCTGGTTACTAAATATCGCTTATATGACTTTGGGCGAATACCCTGACAAAGTTCCAGCACAATTTCTTATACCGGAACAAGCTTTTAAATCGGGAAAAGAGGTGGCTCCTTTCAAAAATATTTCTAATGATTTGAATTTAGCAACGGTAGCGCTTGCTGGAGGTTCTTGTATTGAAGACTTCAATAAAGATGGTTATCTGGACATCATGGTTTCCTCTTGGGGAGTCAACGACCAGATTCAGTTTTTTGTCAATAAAGGAGATGGTAGTTTTGAAGATAGAACGGCCGAAACTGGTTTGGTCGGCTTAACGGGAGGTCTAAATATGATTCATGCTGACTATGACAATGACGGGTTTTCAGATGTTCTGGTTCTCCGGGGAGCTTGGTTTATGGATCAAGGGCGAATCCCAAATTCACTATTGAAAAATAACGGAAACGGTACTTTTTCTGACGTGACAGTAGAAGCTGGATTGTTCTCAAAATATCCAACGCAAGCTGCAACTTGGGCGGATTTCAACAACGATGGATGGTTGGATCTTTTCATTGGTAATGAAGCTGGGAATAAAATAGATGTGCCCTGTGAACTCTTTATTAGTAATAAAGGAAAGTTTATGAATGTTACCGATCAGGCAGGTTTAGCCGCAATAAGGGGAATAGTCAAAGGGGTAAGTAGTGGCGATATTAATAACGATGGTTTCACGGATTTATATCTTTCGATTATGGGGAAAAATAATATACTACTTCTCAATAAAGGAACCGACCCTAACTCAGGGATCCCACTATTTGGAGACTTTACTGCACAAACTGGTGTGACAGGACCGCTCACCAGTTTTCCGACCTGGATGTGGGATTTTAACAATGACGGGAAGCTGGATATTTTTGCGGGTTCTTACGATTTAGCAAACCCGAAAGTGGCAGCGAACATGGCAAAACACTTCCTGGAAGAGGACTATAATCCCTCTCAAATTTACATTTACGAAAATAAAGGCCAAGGTAAATTTGAAGAGGTTTCTGCAAAAATGGGCATCACAGAACCTGCCTATGTCATGGGTTCCAATTATGGTGATATTGACAACGATGGTTCATTGGATTTTTACCTGGGCACCGGCGCTCCAAACTACAGTGCAGTTGTTCCTAATAAAATGTACAAAGGCAATAACGGAAAATCTTTTGAAGATGTCACCGCTGCTGCCCGACTTGGTCACCTGCAAAAAGGACACAGTATCAGTTTTGGTGATATTGACAATGATGGAGATCAAGATATTTTTCACGTTTTGGGAGGTGCTTTTGAAGGTGACGTTTTTAAGGATGCTTTTTTTGAAAATACCAATGATAATAGTAATAACTGGATTACGATACTAGCAGAAGGAACAACTTCCAATCGCTCCGCCATTGGCGCTCAGATTCAAGTAGTTTGTTCGGATGAGAAAGGGAAACAAAGCACCTTTTATCATCGAGTGACTACTGGAGGGAGCTTTGGCTCCAGTAGTTTGCAACAAGAAATTGGTATTGGAAAAGCAAAAGCAATTGATAAAATTTCGGTAAGATGGCCTAATGAAAGTCGAACGGTTAATGTATATAACAATATAACTCCAAATCGTTTTATTCGCTTGAAAGAAGGAGTTGAAGAGGTAGAATATTTGGAGCGGAAGGCCTTGGTGCTGGGTCTTCGTCCGGGAACCTAAAAGTCGTTGGGCGAAGTCAAATTCACACTAAGGTTTTAATAGGAGGCTCGTCTGGAAATAGAATTCGCCCGACGACTCAGAAGTCGCCGGACGAACTATTTCTCGAAGGCTATTGGAACCCAGGTCTTTGCGTTAGGTCTTCGTCCAGGGACCTAAAAGTCGTCGGACGAATTCACTATATCCTAAAACTGAAACAACTCCAGCGCCGCTCCATTGTTCGCCACCAAAACCAAATCCTTCCCCTTCGTTCTCAATAAAGCAATATCTTTCACATCTTTATCCGCAAAAAAACCAGAAGTACCAGAAGGAATCGCCTCGAAATTCCCTTTGCCATCGCCCATCATCACTAAGCCTGTTCCGGCATCGTAACGAGGTGTTTCTACTTCGGTGTTGTACATGTTTCCAGCTGAGATTAAATCCAGATTTCCATCCTTATTAATGTCTTTCACAATGAGACCATTGAGTGGCGCAGCTTGAGCTAATCGAGGAAGTGCCTTGGCAGTGTAAGTCCCATCTCCATTATTAATTAATACTTTTGATTCAAAATCAGTTACCGTTAAATTCAGCGCTTCTTTCATTTTTTCTTTACCTAGAATGTCATCAATACCCGCTGAGGCAAATTCTTTATAAGTTGGGAATTTTTCTTTAATAAATGGCATCTGTTCCGACGAACATTGACGACCTCGGGTGGGTACCATTTTGCCTTTGTATTCTTTACTTAAGACAATGTCGCAAGTCCCATTTTTATCGAAATCGGTGGCGAATACATTAAATGGTTTTTTATAACTGGCTTTGAACTTAACATTCGTACCGAGGTTACCGCAAATCAAATCCAGATCGCCATCATTGTCTATGTCCGCGGCTTCAATGCTGTACCACCAACCCTTCATGTTCGGGTTTCCTTTGCTTTCCGTTACGTCGTCAAATTTGCCCGCATTATTCTGGTAAAAAGAAGGCGTCATCCATTCTCCGACAACAACCAAGTCCATTGTAGTATCGTTGTTAAAATCTGTCCAAATGGCATCCGTAACCAATCCTGGTTCCATTAATTTAGGAGCAACCTCAGCAGTTACATCACTGTATCTGAAGTTGTCAAAGTTCAAAATGAAGGAACGGGAAGGGTAGGGGTATTTCCCAGGGACAGCTCTGCCACCTACGAAGAGATCCATGTCTCCATCACCGTCATAGTCAGCGGCTTTAACACAAGAACCAGAAGCGAAACTTTGTGGCAGCGCCTGAGGAGCTTTGCTAAACTTTCCATTTCCGGTATTGATGTAAAGCCGATCTCTCAGTGCTTTGGCTCCTTTGGTAAATTCACCACCGCCACCACTAACCACATATAAATCCGGAAGTCCATTTCCATCCGCATCAAAAAACAACGCAGCTACATCTTCACTTTCTTTATCAAAAGCCCATATTTGATGGTCTTCATTATAGCTAAAGGTGCCATCCGGATTTTGGATGTATAAAATACCGTTGGAATTTGCAGCCCCACCAACGTAGAAGTCGTCCAAACTATCGCCATTCACATCTGCTACCGCAATACATGGTCCGTGAGTAGATTGTTTTTGGGGTAGTAATATTTCTGTGGCGAAGTCATCGTATTCATTTTCCACGTGTGTGAAATCAATACCTAAGGCTTTTGCATCAATTGGTTGGAGTACGAAATTGTTTTGCGCAACTGTTGATGCCGTCTTACTCTTTTCTTCGCTTTGAACAATCACCAATTGTTGATCGGCTTTTACATTATTCAGTGTTTGTACCTTACCATTTGGCCAGGTGATCTCCATTCTATCGACCATGTCCTCTTGTCCTAATCCGAAATGGAGTACGTCTTCAACTGCGGACTCATAGCCACGGGTATTCATCAGTTCCAGGATTTGTCGCTGGTCTTTATAGAAAATTTCAACAATAGTATTACTGATGGGCGTAGCTTTGTCCTTTCCTTTTAATTGTATTCTGAGATAGTGGTTTTTGTTAAGTGTCGTAGCATTGTTTTGATATACAAAAGCTTCCATAGCTACGTTATTTACAACCAAGTCTAAATCGCCGTCCAGATCTAAATCAGCATAGGCGGCACCACTGGAAAAGGAAGGCTGATCAAGCCCCCAGCTTTTTTCTACCGACTCGAAATGTAGTTTTTGATTATTGTGGTACATCTTGTTAGGTAGTTTGATGGTGGGCATCATGTCATAGAATTCCTGCCGTTCCTTCAGCGGGATACCTCCGCCTAACTCTTCTTTTCTTTTTTTCAAAGCTATTCTAAAATCATTGTCACGGGTATAACGCCGGTAGCCATTGGAAACAAAATAATCTTTGTAACCATCATTATCAAAATCCGCGAATAGAGAGGACCAACTCCAGTCTGTACTGGCTACACCTGCCATATTTGCAATGTTTGAAAAAGTATTGTTGCCATTGTTCAACTGCATAGCGTTAAACATGTACTGGTAATGGTAATCTCTGTCATTGATGTAATACCAGAAGGTTGGAATATCCATAGAGACCATCAGGGTCTTTGCCCGAATGTGGTCGTCAGCCGCCATGTCTACAACGCCAATATCAAATTGTCCATCGTTGTTTATATCTGCAACATCCATTCCCATGCTGTAAAAAGACAGATGATTGGTCATTTTCTTGGATTGGTCCGTAAAGGTACCATCTCCATTATTGATCCATAGAAAATCAGGAACAGAGTAATCATTGGCCACATAAATGTCTGGCCAACCATCTCTATTTAAATCGCTGACGGCCAGCCCTAGTCCATAGCCATATTGGAGTACTCCCGCGCCTTCCGTTACTCGGGTATATTTGCCACCATCATTTCGATAAAGGTGTGAGCTTGCTCGTAAAAGGTTTTCTTTGACTTTTAATTCCTTGAAAATAAAAGTGTGCGGAACGAGTATATATTTTGATTCATTCAATACAAAACAATCTAAATCGCCATCTTTGTCATAGTCAAAAAAGGCCGCTTGGGTTCCAATGTTACTGTCGTTTAGACCTAGTTCCGCTGCTTTTTCTGTGAAAGTTAAATCACCATTGTTTATATAAAGTAAGTTGGCTTTGTCGGCCCAGGGTGTTAGACTAGAGCCGCCTTGACAAACATAAATATCAAGGTTTCCGTCTCCATTCACATCAGCCATCGTAACACCAGTGGCCCACTGCTTATTTACATTGATGCCCGCTTTGTCAGAGATGTCCTCGAATTGCATGTTCCCTTTGTTGAGATATAATTTATTCGCTACCTCATTACCAGTCATGAAAACATCAGGAAGCCCATCGTTATTGACATCACCAATAGCAACACCAGCCCCATTGAAGTAAAAGTCAAAGGACAAAATGTTCTTGGTCTCATCGGAGATGTCTTCTATCAAGTCATTTCGGAAATCGATTCCTGTTTTGGAAGAAGGAAGTAAGCTGAATAAAGGTTCAGAATAGGTAGAAGTTACGGTTGTATTGTTATTAGTATCTTTTTGCTGGTCTTTTTTACAACCTAAAACTAAAGCAACTAGCAAAAGTAAGGAGATGCCAAGTGATTTTTTCATAAGAATAATGAATATAGTACGTGATTGTAGGTTCAGTTTTATTATCTAATTTAATTAATGTTATTCTTCTTTCGTGAATTGGAATACCTGAGCAGCGCTATTGCTATTTGCGACTACGAGTAAAGGATCTTTTGATTTTCCACAATCCAACCACGCTAATCCTCTCACATCTTTATTGGCAAATAAGCCTGACTCCATCACGGACATGGCCTGAAATTGGCGATCTCCCTGATTCATTAAAACCAGTCCGGTTCCATTGTCCGCACGCGGGGTTTCAATTTCAGCCATAAACCAATTTCCGGCCACAATAATATCCATTTTTTCATCTGAATTCAAGTCCTGGAAAACAATATCCTGAATAGGAGCCATCTGTGCCGCTTTAGGTAAAGGCATAGCGGAAAAAACTCCATTTCCATCATTCCAAAGAACAAGCGAAGAAAAATCATTTGCCGAATAATGTAAAGCCTCATCGAGCTTGTCTCCATAAATGTCCTTAATATTGGCTTTCCCAAAGGATTCATAGGTCGGAAACTTCTTTTTCAAATCTGGAATTTGCTCAGAAGAACATTGCAATCCTCTTACTGGATAAAGCTCATCTCCTGCGTAGTAACCGACGACAATATCGCGTTGACCATTGTCATCAAAATCGTGGCTGTATATCTCAAAAGGTCGTTCATCGCTTGCCTGATACTTGTAATTAACCCCTAAGTTACCAACAACGTAATCCAGATCTCCGTCTCCATCTAGGTCGCTTGCTTTGATGCTATTCCACCAGCCGACGTGCGGAGAAAGTCCATTAGGTTGCTCGCTTTTGAGGAGTTGTCCATTTTTGTTTTCGTAGAAAAGGAGGTCTGTCCATTCTCCTACAAGTATCAAATCTGTTTGCTGATCATTATTGAAATCTGTCCATAGTGCATCGGTGATCATGCCTGGTTTCTTAAGTGTGGGGGCCTTTGTTGCAGTTACATCCTTAAATATGCCATTGTTGTTTTCTAACAATATACTTGTGGATGAACTTGGATAGTCGCCAGGAACCATTCTCCCTCCGACGAATAAATCCTGATCACCATCTTTGTCATAATCATTAGCCGCTACACAGCCACCGCTAAAGGTCATAGTCGGTATGGCTTTTTTAGATTTACTAAAATTGCCTTTGCCGTCGTTTTCGTAGTAACGATCTTGTAACAAGGCATTTCCGTTGTCGTATTCGTTACTGCCACTCACTATATAAAGATCTAGGTCGTTGTCATTGTCTGCGTCAAAAAACAATGCATCTACATCTTCATAGGCCGCATCTGTGAACCAAGTATTGGAGCTTGATTTAGTGAATTTTCCAGCACTTTTTTGGAGCCAAAGTGTACCCGCCTGTTGGTGAGCACCCCCGATATAGCAATCCGTTAAACCATTGTTATCAATATCTCCAGTCGCTATGGCCGGTCCCATTTGAGACAATTTATGCGGAAGCAATACTTCTCGCTCATAATCGTCAAAGTAGACATCTTCATGAACGAATTGCAAGCTGCTTTGATTACTTATGTTTTTAAATGGAGCCTTATTGTTGGAAGCAGTATTTTTTGGTTGGCTTGTTTCGGTGGCTTCTGCATGTAAAAGATTGTGGTACTGCCCTTTAGCGGGGTTTTGAATAGTCTGTTGTTTGCCATCAGGCCATTGAATTACCGCTTTTTCAATGACAGCAGAGGGCTTTAAACCGAAGTGAATAATTTGATCTACACAGGATTGAAAACCTCTGGTGACCTGAAAGTCTTTGAACTGAATTCCTTCTGGAGTATGTAAGGTTATTTTAGTGTGGAAACCTGATTTGTTTTTTGCAGGTCCTTCAAGTGTGAAAGCAATGAAATTCTTTGTTTTGCTGGTGTTTTCGTAAAGCGAAGCATCCGCATTTATATTGTTAACAATGATGTCCAGATCGCCATCTCTGTCTAAGTCTCCATGTGCCACACCATTGGAAAAGCCTTTGAAATTAAAGCCCCAGTCTCTGGAAGCATTTTCAAATTGAAAGTCTCCTGTATTACGATAGGCGTAGTTTTGAATAGGAGTGCTGGTCAGTAGGGAAGAGGCTTGCTCAAAGGTTAAACGACCGTTGGTTTTTTTAGACAATGCATTTGATTTTTTAGAAAAATCTTTGTCCTGAGTGTCCTTTAAGAAACCATTGACAACAACTAAGTCATCGTCTCCATCATTGTCATAATCGCCGAAGAGTGTGCCCCAACTCCAGTCCGTTTTGTCAATTCCGGAATAATAAGCAACATCACTAAAGTGGCCATTTCCATTGTTTATTTGGAAAGCATTCCGCATGTATTGATAATGTAAATCTTCGTTCACCATGTAGGCAAAACGCTTCATGTCCATGGGAGCCATATTGGTTTTTTGTCTGGAATTATCTTCTGATAACATTTCTACTACAAAGAGGTCCAAGTTCTGATCATTATTAATGTCCACCAAATCACAACCCATTGCAAAGTAAGGACAATGTGGAAAATACTCCTTCAAAGACTCTGTAAAGGTTCCATTCCCATTGTTGAGAAAGTAGGAATCATGCGGAGCGAAGTCATTCGCAACGTAGATATCTTCCCAACCATCCTGATTGAGGTCTCCAATGGCTATCCCGAGACTGTAGCTGTAATTATTTATACCGGCTTCGATGCTTACATCAGTAAAAGTCTGATCACCATTGTTTTTGTAAAATTTATCAGAACGAGTTGGGTCTGGAGATTGAATTTTTTTAAGCAAGCCCACCAAAGGTTGTGAAAACTCACCGGGATGATTGCCAACAAAGAGATCCAGATCGCCATCCTTGTCATAATCGAAGAATGCAGCTTGAGTGGAATGGCCCATATCATTGATGCCCCATTTCGCCGCTTCCTCTTCAAAGCGGTTTTTGCCTTTGTTTATAAATAGCAGATTCCTTCGTTCTTGTGGATTGGGATTCCAGCCAGCTCGGCAGACATAAATGTCCAATAAGCCATCATTGTTAATATCAACCATGGTAACGCCTGTTTTTTGCCCTCCGTACTTATTAATCCCTGCAACCTCACTAATATCTTCAAATTGCATCCCCCCCTTGTTCAGAAAGAGCTTGTCCTTTCCTTGTGTAGAAGTGAAGTAGACTTCAGGAAGATCATCGTCATTGATGTCTCCAATACCTACACCGCCACCATTGTATAGATATACATATTTGTAGTAATTGACATTTGCATCTTCTACGATGGTATTATTGAAGCTTAAGCCAGAAGTGCTTGAAGAAATGTCATTAAAGAGCTTTACTGAGGGGGTAGTGTCGGTATTGCTATTGTTACTGTCTTTTTCTTTTGTACAGCTTGCGAGGAATAGAATACCTGTTAAACAAAAGCAGAGGAAGTTACGGCGGATCATTTTTTAAACTTTTACCTGTTAGCTTTTAAGAGTTAACTTTCTGCTGCCGCGAAGCTAACTGCCAACTGTTGGAGAAATTGCGTTGTTAATAATATATGTTGTACTGCTACTATTGTACCTATTTATAAAAGGAAAGTAGTAATGGATTTTTTTTAAAATCTTATTGCCTTAATTGTCTGAAAATGAGTGGGTTATGTTTTGTAAGGGATTGCTGGAATTGTCGAAGAGTAGGTTTGATTTAACGAGATTGTTGCGGTTCTCTCGCTGAGGGCTACGCAAAACTAAAAATTATACATCAGAAAAAAAAATCATATTATATTTCTTTTATTATAATAAAAAGGTATACATTTGCGACTGCTTATTTATTATATGGCAAAAAAATAATTATATTTTTCTACCTAAAAATATTGGCTAGAAATATATTTTACTATCTTTGCTTTATATTCCTAGCAGAATTCGTTTTAAATCCATGAACATTAATTAATCAAAAAAAACAACACACCTAAATATACCTAGCAAAAGTAAAAATGCTAGATCCCTCAAACCTGATTCTCATCCCTTAACCGACCGCCTTACAAAGGCAA
>CAZDTI010000296.1:0-10832 GCA_964508085.1 uncultured Saprospiraceae bacterium
TTTGGGAAAGGCTTTTTTCAAAAGAATCTTGGTAGGACATTTTGTTCTGTTTATTTCGAAGATGTATGAAAACATGCCTCATTGGGCATGGGGTTTGGCTTTTTGAGGGGCGGTTTAAGAATAATGGCTTCAAAAAGCATTTTATCAAATCGACCTATGATTTTGTAATCCATTATTATAGCAAAAGTGTATATTTTAAAATGTTTGCAAATGGCATAGTTGGAAGTTTAAGTATTAAAAAAACATGTTTAAGTTGTCGAAATTCTTTCCTTCTTTGTTTATTCGTTGTATGGATCCATCACCCCCCTAGGAATATATTTTTCCTTATTTATAAATTGTCCTGTGTTTACATACCCATCAATCTCATTTGATATTATTTCGTCTTCTTTAGTTATTTTCAATTTGTATCTCAGTTTCGTTTTATGTCTTCCTCTAAAAATAGGGCTACTAAATTCCCAGTATTCATTTTTATTTAAGCAAACAGTATGATAACTATTTCCGCACCAACTGTTAGGCATATATTCAATGTTCTGCCAAATTCCAATCATGTTTTTTGCCTGCATAGTTATGTTCAATCTACTATCTTGGGCTCCTAAACACAATTTTGATTCACTATTATTGAGAAGGTAAAGTTTATTCGCAATGTAAATACTGTCGATGCTAGTAAACTCTTTCTCAGTTAAAATTAATTTTATTCCCTGAAAGTGAATGAATTTTTCATCTTTTCTAGGATAATTGTCGCTTTCATACCACCCTCCTGATTCCTCATTATCTCCAATTGCATATTTGCTAACTCTTAACATTCTATTGATATCTAAAAATTCATATGATTGAATTTCTTCAAGTTCAACGCTTGGGGATTTCTTTTCAAATAGTATTGTATCTAATGCGAAAAGTCCTACTATTGATATAGTCCCTAAGAATAAATACTTTGTCAACAGCTTAAATAATTTCATAGCAAATAAAGTTAGCTAACTTTCTTATACATTTGTGATTTTATTGTTATAATACTTTTAACAACGAAGGACTTCGAGGATGCGTCATGAGCGAAAAAGGGATTTGTTGCTGAGGTTTTTTTCACTCCTGACCGTGCCCTTTGTATTAGTTGCAGCTGGCTACCCAGAGGGAGAATGATTGTTAGCTAGCGTTTTTCATCTCAGTTCATAAGCTAATTTACGAATTTCATTCTTATAAAATATTATTCCGATGATGGTTGCAACCAATAGGCTTAAGATAACAAAGGTTTTGTAATCAGTTTGAAGGATATATGTAAAGCCTGCTCCTATTGCATAGGTTAAGAATATAAATACGGAATAAATAGTGTTTGAATACTTCACATCAGATATTCTGGTAACATATGATGTTAGAACTGGAGAAATCAGGACTTCAGAAAAAGCATATAACCCTATTGGTATCATTGAGAATTCCAATAAATTATTTATGTCAACATTTTCCAAAGCTAAGCTGGTAAGAATGGCTAATATTAAAAAAAGTAATGAAATACATATTGACTTGAAAACACCAGTCACCCCTTTAGTGTACCAATAAATAAATATTATTATTGTTAGTGGTATGGTCCAGAAGGATGAAAAACTTTGAAGCATAGTATCTAGCAATTCATAACCAAAGAGTAATCTATCTTCTGAATTGATTAAATAATTATTTAGTTCAGCTATTCCAAGGTCATAGCTATTCCAGAATACAATATGAATTAAAATTAAGAGTGGTAGAATTAAAATCGTTCTGTTAAATGTTATTTCAATATTTTGATTTGTTAGATTGTTAGTTTCAATCTCTTTTATTTGTGATTTTAAAAAGTAAGCTATGAACAAATACATCAAAGTTGACATTGCTGCAATTATAAATCCGATTTTCCAATCATAAACTTCACCTACGTATCCGATTCCTAAAACCCCAAGAAATGCACCTATATTGATTCCCATGAAGAAAATCATATAAGCAAGGGTTCTTTTTTTATTTTCTTTTTTAAATTGACGTCCAATTAAAATCGTCGTACTTGGTTTTACTAAACTTGTACCTACTAAGATCAAGGATGCACTTATAAGCACAGCGTATTTAGTTTGGATTAAAAGAATCAAATAACCTAAAAGTGAAATGATTCCACCTACAAAAATTGAATTTCGTTGACCTAGATACTTATCTGTAACTAAACTAAATGGAATGGCACTGATAACTAAAATTGATGTCCAATATCCATAGTATTCTAAGATATTACTGCTTTCTACACCAAGTGTATTTGGATCAGTCACATATAATATCAGAATAGCTCTAACACCATAATAACTCAGTCTTTCTAAGAGAGAGATAATTGTAAGTACTATTGTACCACCCAGTTTCATATATTCTCTTGTTTTTCTTAATTAATGGAATCCAACGCTAAGATATGAGATGTGCAGCTTCCCACTTTCTAATTCATTTTAAAATCAATTAAGGATTTATAAAATTTAATTAAAGGTCTAATCACATCATTCTTTCTACTAAACACAAGGGAATAGTTGGTTGTTATTTCAAAACTATCCTTTTGAATTCCTATGATTATTGGCTCAAACTGACTACTTCTTGCGATCTCTTCCAGTTTTGAGTCAAGTAATTTATCTTGGATATAACCTTCAACCTTTTTCTCCGCGCAATTTATCTTCAGAAGATTAATCTTTCGATTTACTAATCTTAAGAGACGATTTCGGTTTGTGACTTTGAACTCAGCTAATTCTGTGCCTTTTGATAAATTGCATTTAATCTCTCCTAAGTTAGTATCGCCCGTTTTGTTTAATACCTGTATAATTTGATTCCGATATTTTATTTGCAATAAAAGAGATTTGATTCTTTTGCCTTCGTTCTCATCAAGAAAAGGGGAAAATGTAATCAATTGTGAAAAAGAGGATTCATAGTTCACTTTCAATTCACAATCTTCTTCTTTCGATATTTCTTTAAATGTTTCTAACATTATGTTCGTAATTTGGTTAGCGTTAAAATATAAGAAATATCTGAAGTTATACTTTCTTTTCGACTAACGACATTACGGAATTGATTAGAAAATGATTTCTGTCAACTTTTTAAGTTGATAGACTATTGAAACAGATATTTAGGCCTATTTGGATTGACTAACCTATGGAAGCTAGCGATTCGACAAGTACACTTCAAACTATTTTTATAACTGCTCAACAAAAAGAGTTTGAATGGATTTGTATTGACAGAAGATCCAACTATCGAGTCAATCTCTAAGCTTCAGTGAGTGAGTGAGTGAGTCCCATAGATGAATGAAGCGATGATTAAAAGAAGGGGCAAGGAATAGCAGGTGTAAAGAGGAGATATTCTATTTGTCGAACCGCAGTACGCGATCCAATTGATTTACACTGAACGCAGTCGATGGGCTTCGCGCGGTAAGAGGTATATCCGTCAATGTATTGTTGGTGATCTGTCTACTAGATTAAACTTAGTTAGTCTCTTGATTTCAAATATTCAATGGCGAAGTCAATTATTCCCTCCCTTCTATATTTTCCAAAATTAATTTTATGTTCCATTATTGATAGTCTGGCAGTATTCCTACTCCATTCGGGAATGGATATTCTTCCACAGCACTTACATATTTAACCAATGCTATTTTAATTTTCAGTCTGGAATTAGGTAAAGGGATTTAATCATAAAGCCCACTTGTATTTCCGTCAAATCCTCCCCGATTTCTGTACCCATAAATGTAGCCCTATTGTCCCTTTTCATAATCGCACAAGCTTAGCTTTAAAAACTATTTGTCACTCCAATGTCCCATTTAGCCGCAAGATTCTTTTCTTACCATCTAAAACCACCTTAGCCTTATCTGATTGTCTACCGTCATAAAATCTATCTATTCGGTCAAATACATATTGAAATTTATTCTTTCCCGTTTCTGGATCAATCCATAGCCACTTACCATCTTTCTTTGCCATGATGAGTTTGGATCCATCGGCAGGGGTATCTACATACCAGAGAATTTCTTCATAGTCCATAGGGAGTTCCACCTTGTAGCCAAAGTAGGATCCGGAAGAAAAGAATCCAAATTTGTCATCATTCGAAATTATATAAGCACCTTCTTCAACATAGCGTATAGAATCAACAGGCGAAGGGAGCTCGAACCCAGGATCACAATTAGAGATAACATGACTTTTGTAATTATGATCCTTGGCAATAATTTCGCAATCGGTTGGTACTTTAACAATAGAACGGAAGGCATAATCACTCAACATTTTTCCTTCAAGGTCCGTAAAAAATAAATCATTGCCTTTCTTTAGGGCAATTCCATTTCGGAACCATTGCATATCGCTTCTACCATAATTAAAACAGTAAATGGAATCGTATTCACAAGGGATAATCATTTGGTTAGCTGATTCATTATAGAGCCCTTGCTTTCCTTCATTTTGAACGATATAAAGATTGCTATTAAAATAGAAAATAATTTCATCAAATAAATCCAGTCTTTCCCCATCAAATAAACGATACTTTCCATTTTCTTTCACCCAATATTTTTTCCGCAATAAGTATTGGGTGTAAATGTCTTCGTATTCCATTGGCGCTAGTACTTCTCCATTATAATTAATTAATCCAACTTTACCATTCTTGTTGTTATAAGTCTTGTACATTTTACTCGCAGCATAGGATATAGAATCGTATTGGCAAGGGATAACCAGGGATTCAAGTGTTTTCTGATTAAGCGCGCCCCAGAGACCGTTTTGCTTGACTTCGATATGTGCCTCAACATTGTTGACATAATGGAAGTCTTCAAATTTCCCAGGGTTTTTAGTTGAAAAATTGTCCTTATAAATAGCCCAGGTGTCGTCACTTTTAATAAAAATATGAGCAGAGGGAGCGATTTGTATGTCTTGAAATTCTTTAAACGTAAGCAAGCTCTTAGCGTTTTCTAAGGATATCAATTCAGACGCTCCATTTTTCTTAACAATAGCATAGTTTCCTTTGTGTGAACTAAAAGGAGTAACGGATTGATATTCTTTTTCGAGGAATTGAGAGTCACCACTCTTTGTTTTATAATACAGATCAATGCCTTTGTTATTGTATAAGAAAATAATCTTCTTATTCAAGCCATAGGAGGAAGTTGCCGATTGAAGATGATTATATTTAGCTGGCACGACAATTTGTTTGGTCTCAGGATTGATGATGCCTTTCTTGCCTTCTTTGGTAAAAAAGAAAAGCTTATAATTATGGTCGTAATATATATCATCTAAATTATTTACAGCAATGGTTTTCGTATCAAGATCGAACAGGTGAAATTTTTCATCTTGCAAGATGAGGTTACCTTTATTAACAAAGAGGCTGGTAATTTTTATATATTTGGGTTCAACAATTTCGTTTTGCTCATTGTCAAGGATGCCAAAAAGCTTATCCTTAGAAGTAATGGTATATGCTTCTTTTTTGTATGTTATTTTTCCTTTAAGTGGCTTGCCTTTGTGACCTTGACCAGATCGGCTAACTTTAGATTTCTTTTCTTCCTGAATAGATTTATAGCTTCCGAAGTCTGTATGGTCCACACTAGTATCACCTTCCACAAAAGTTATTTCTGAAGTTTTGCCATCTAGGCTGGTTATTTCCCAGGTGCCAACTTTTTTCCCCTCCTTAAATTTTCCTTTTAAATGAATCAAGTTTTTTCCATCAGGATTACTTTCATGGTATTGGAGATATTGTCCGTCCGGTATGAGTTCATTACTTTCGGTGATTTGTATCATTTCTTCATAAGTATCCGGACTAAAAGTTACCACCGTATCTCTGCTCATTTTAAAGACCACTTCCATCTCTGACAGTAGCGTCCCGTTCTCATAATATTCATAGCGCTTTTTTCGCCCCTCACCAAGGTCTTTATAGACGTATTTGGGATAGCCACTTTCATAATATTGAGCTGCTCCACCACTCCATTTTTGAGAGTTGAAGTTTTCTGTATGCAATTTTCGAAAATCTTTATATTGCCCAAAAACCAGGAGGGGCATGAATATTACTACTACTAAGAGAATTATCGATTTATTCATTAAATGTTAAGGGTTTTGATATTTATAAAAATGAATATCTCAAAATTACTATGATGTTTTTTAATTCCTAATTTTGTTTATCATTTTTTCGAATTCTGACTAACGACTGACTCCGCAACAAGCTATTTTCATGAACAGCCGATGGATAGTTGTCAATGAATTACGAAGCTGAAATCAACTAAATTTAAGGTTACTGCGGAGCCTGAAGGTTGGTATATACGATCGGCTGACGTGGGAGGCTGTACGGATATGGCTTGTTACGAAGCGTAGCATCCCATAGGATGCTATGATTTCATATACTGTATTGTAGTGTTGTAGTTTCCTTTTTCATTTTTCAACTAAATAATCTGCCAACCTCTCATTAACCTTAAGATTTTCTCTTTTATAATAATATACGGTATCTGTGTTGTATCCAATTTCCTTTGCTGCAACATAGATGTCATTCTTGTAGTCTTCAGTTCTAATGATGAATATTTGGTACCCTTGTTCGATTTCAAATTTGGTATTTAACGCTCTATTTAACTCAGTGTTGGGAATTTCGATTACAGGTTTTTGCGTGTCGGAGTGCCATCCTTCAAAAAAGGTGGAGGCGAAAAACACCTCTGTAAATATAATTTCAAGTTTATGATAATAGGTCAAATCAGTACTTCCTGAGATCACAAGGTTTCTGCCGTCATAGCTCCATAAATGAAAATCGAACCAAGCATTCAGCCGAATGTGGTCATCAATTTGTTTCACTACAGATTTATATTTATCGCTCATGTTTTTTTTTAATGCCCTACGGTCTCGTATATGCGACGTGGCCATGTATAGACAAGACCTTCTATTCCGTTTTTAGTTTTCCATTTATCCAATCTGTTTCTGTTTTATCCAATTGTTCCATTTTCTTTTCTGCTAACCATTTAAGCATCTTTTCAAATTCATCTTTGGAATTCCTTTCTAAGAATGTTAATATCGTCACAATTTCGGGTTCTGTACCTTTTGTGTAAATCCAATTTGTCTTTCTCTTTCGGGATAAAATCGATTTTAATCTTTTTCTCATTAATTCTGACTGACTACCATCACCATATTTCGAGATAAGGCTTATTAGGTTTCTCTTTACGAATGAGTCTTTCTTTTCTTCATATGTTTTAAGATAAAATTCAAATTCTTTATTTCCATTAATCTTTTCAATTGCATTGAGTGCTGATAATATTGTATCCGACTTTTTTGAGGAATGGACAATTTCTTTTAATGGAGTAATTGATTTTAAAGTCCCAACTTTTGATAAAGTTGATGCTAAAACGCTTAATGAATGATGCTTTGATTTGTATTGTTCAATTTGTCCTAAACATAATTCCTCTATTTTGCTGTGATATTCTTTTGGTAATTTTGACAGTAGCCCTAAGGAATTAAATTTTATTTGCCAGTCTTTGTGATTTGCCAATTCAAAAAGAAATTTTCTTTCGGTTTGTATCTCCAATTTGGATTGATTTAATCCTCCCAAAGAAACATCGTTTACCCAACGTGTTTTTTCTTTTTTCACCAAGCCAAGAATATAATCCGCTATATCATTTCTTTTATGTTTATCTGCTAACCTAATCAAATAGGTAATCAGATGGATTTTATTTATTGTAACTTTCTCTTTTGAAAGTAATTCTTGAAAAGCTGGAATGTATTCGATATCTGAAATGTCATTTATTTCTTGTCGTGCAACATGAGCAACAGTTAAATCTGAACGAGACTTTACCCCTTCAGGAAGTTTGACTCCAGGTCTTAGGCTTCTATCTTCAAGCCTTATCAATATTTTTTTTAAGTGGTCAATTTTTTCTTCCACGATGTTTTTTCTTTTTAATAGCCTAAAGAGAGAGATAACGCAGCGCCGAAGAACCTTTAACCTTTTGAATCAGCTCACAGGCATTGACTTGCACTCAAAGTTCCACACCGTTATTCATTCAATGCCTAGTTATTATTCTTAATCGAGGATTTATTTTTTTTATCTCCTCTAAATTAGTGCTGGTAAATTCATTTTTATCCACTAAGAATGCCATTAGTCTTTTTAGATTCGCGACTTCTATTGGTATGTCAGTGATTTGATTTTTATGAACCCACAAGTTCAACAATCTAGGGTAATTTAATGCTTGTCTTGGAAACGCTGTTAATTGGTTGTTGTCAACAGCAAATGTTATTAGATTAGTTAGCTTCTCATATTCTTCAGGTATTTTTCTTATTTGATTAGAACCAAAATTAAATATTTCAAGTTCTGATAGTTGACTTAACTCAACCGGCAAATCTGAAATCTGATTAGCCACTAAATTTATTAGCTTTAGTTTTCCACAATCACCAAGTTCCTTTGGGATACTTTTTACTTCACATGCATTTCCAGTTAGGTTGAATAACTTTGAACAATTACCAATGGAACTAGGAATCTTAGAAACACTAGTTCCACCAAAATCTAAATGTTCAAGATTTGATAGCTTACCTATCTCGTACGGAATTTCGTTAAAAGATTTATTGTTGTATAATCGCAAATATCTTAGATTCCTTAATTCAAGTACTTCTATTGGTAAATTAACAATTTTATTCATTGATAGATCTAAGCTTTCAAGTCCTTCTAACTTATTTATTGATGAAGGCACATTTGAAATTTCACAATTGAATAAGATTAATTTTTTGAAATGTTTTTTATCAGTTAAATAAGAAATTAATTCTTCAAAGCTAGATTTTTCTACTTTTGCATTTATAATTTGAAGCGCCTCTAAGTTTTTTAAATTTGTTTTTCCACTTAAGAGTTTATCGTACTCTTCATTACCAATCAATTTTAAAATTCTTATATCGCTATTAAGAGAATCTAAATCTGAAATTCCTCTAGAGTTCATAGATGAAAAATCATCAAATACTTTCCTAGTGTATGAACCAATGTTGTACTCCTCGCTAATTAAACTTACGAATGAATTTCTTGTAGTTTTTATCTCTTCTTCTCCAACTTCTTCCTTGTTAACCACTTGACTATTTGTACAAGTAGAAAACACAAATAGCACGACTAATTTCAGCAAAGTTCTTAATTTGAATCTATTTTTCATTTTTTCTTTTTGATTCCTTAGCTTCTTTAGTTAATTCTAACTTCTTACTCGGTTACTACTCAGCACTCCCCCCCCCTAAAAACCAAACCTCACAGTCCTACCCTCCTCCAATTTCAAAAGGTTTTCAAAAACAGGCTAATCATTTTTTTTAACGTATCTAAGCATGGTAGTAATAAATAAGAAGCCACTTAATTAGTATACCACAAGTTTAGACGTAAAATAATTATTATCTATATCGACCACCACAAAATAAACTCCGCTATTCAGATTTGAAACTTCTATTCTATCGTTTTGTATTTCTTGCTGAAAAAAGACAGTCTTCCCTAATGAGTCATAAACTTTTACAGTTGCAAGCCCACCAGGTTTATTTAGTTGGATAACTGAACTTCTGCTACTTGGGTTAGGATAAATACTGTAATAATCTTTATAGTTTTCGTTAAGACTTAAGGTAGCATTATCCGCAATGACTTCTAATTCGGTAAATTCAAAAGATCCATTACTTTGATACCCTTCTACTACAAATGATACTTCGTGCAATTTACCCAATTCCAATCCTAAGGATTCCCATTTCTCAAAATGACCAGTGATATCAATCGAGCCACTATTACGTTCATCTTTTCTAATGCTAAAGTATTGTTGGAATGTGGCCGTTCCGACTATTGATGGTTGATTCGTCCTTGTATTTTCATAAATTTCATAAACACTACCATCTATTGTAAATTCATCCAGGAGTGTTGCATCTGCTGCCATGGAGGGTATCCAGTTGCGCCAATCTTCAACGATGTAATATTCTATCAAAGGCTCTACCGTCCAGCCGTATACAGACAAATAAGAATTTCCAGAAGCACTCGATGGATTGTAATCACAGTTGTAAGTCGTCGAAAAACGACCGATTTCCTGATGCTCCTGTGTCTGATTATAGCCCAGACCTCTACGGGATAAATAATTGAGAATACCACTCCATTCGCCACTAAACAAAGCGCCATCTCCTAAAGTCATACAAGCTGTTCCTTGTGAATTTTGATTCCACAGTTCATACCTATAACCATCCACGACACCCGTCTTCTGGTCTGCTCCAGGATCAATGCAAATGGTTTGCGCATTTGATTGTTGAACAATTAAAACAATAAAGATACAAACGAAAAACTTAACTACTCCATTTAAATTAAAATTCATCTTCTTCATATTTATATAAGATTTTATTAGGTTGTTTAATAATGTAAAAAAATAGGTTGTCAAAAAAGCGTGTAAAAAGTCAAGAGCCAGAAAGCTACTGCTCTTCTGGCTCTTGGCCTTTAATGATCAAGCACATCAGATTTTCACAATCCGCTCTACATAAGCTAGCAGCATTTGCACTTCCATCAGGTGTATCTGTAGTCAGATTGATGGTACTTCCTTGGAAGGTGAAATAAAAACTAGGATTCCCAGACATTGGATCTGTCCCACCTTCAAAATTCCCATTGCTGACAATGTTATTGGGACATTGTGAAAAAGAGAATATGGAGCAGCTTGCTACTAATAGAAATGTAAATAATGCTTTCATACTGAGTTTTGTTTTTTGTTTGATTTAGTTCCGTTGTCATATTAAAGAGGAGACATAAAGCATTATTTACTATAGATAATATCAAAAAATTTATTTTTTAACGATTTTTAACGAACATCCAATGGCACTCCTATCCATTTTTCTATTGTCCTATTCCCTTATGCCGCAACCACTCTATAGTAGAATTTCTCATTTAAT
>CAZDTI010000297.1:0-10805 GCA_964508085.1 uncultured Saprospiraceae bacterium
TCAATTTTTCAAAGAACTTTTTATTATCAATATAATTCAGTCTTGGTACTTAAAAACAACCACAGGAAGCCTCTGGTCTTTCTGACAGATTCTTAAACGGAAAAAAAACAGCCATATTTTAAGAGACAGTGCTAATAACGATATCTGCTATATATTAGCTTAGTCTATCCAAAAAGATTGCCTAATCCGCCCATTCCAGGTGGTAACATATTCTTAAGCATGTTTTGTGCCTCTTCTGCTTCTTTGTCAGCTGCTGCACTCAATGCTCGGTTGGCTGCTACCATAATAAGGTCCTCAAGCTGCTCCATATCATTAACATCGACCTTGGCCTTATCAATACTAATGTTTACAATTTCGCGACTAGCCGTGACAGTTACTCTTACAGCTCCTGCATCAGCAACGCCTTCAAGTGTAATACCAGCTAGCTTTTCCTGCATTTCTTTTTGCTTTTCTTCCATGTCTCCGAACATAGTGATTCTAATTTTAAGTAGTGAATAAATAGGAATAGAAGGAAATCTTTGTGCTCCTTCTCCACTTTTGCATCTCCCATTTCACTGCAAAGGTAATTCCTTTCCCTCATTTATCAACAGCTGAATTTCCTTTTTTGGGCAACCTTTGCCAATATTAAGACATCAAAACCACAGAAGCTGCCGAAAATGTGAACCTCAGAGACGAATTATGGTTAAAAAGCTGTTAAGCAAGCCGATTTTTTAGCTTGAAGCGAATAGAGCCAACGTTGGAGTGTTATCTTTGTACATAAGAAGGAGGGAGATGAGGTGATGAGGCAGATCGGGTAGATGAGGTTGTCCTAAACTACGCACCGTGCTACGATAGTAGAAAATCTCATCTAGCTCTTCAAATATATCTACTCCATTTACTTTTTTAAAAAAATCAAAATCAATGCGCATATATCTTTCTCTTTTATTTGTTGCCTTTTTGTTTAGTACATCACTGATTGCTCAGGAGGCTCCTGCGAAACTCCCCGTTCAATTCACCGGAATGGTGTTGGATGGTACAGATGAAGAATTATATCCGGTTTCCTATACCAATATTTATCTCAAAGGGCAAGGACGTGGTACCTACTCTGATTTGCGCGGTTATTTCACGATTGTTGTTGAACGAGGTGATACCGTCACTTTTTCTGCTATTGGTTATAAAGAAGTAGAATTCATTATACCGGATAGTTTAACTTCGGATCGTTATTCTGTAGTGCAGTTGATGTCCCGTGACACCTTCAACTTACCAGAGACCGTGGTTTTTCCTTGGCCTAGTCGAGACCACTTCAAAATAGAATTTCTTGCAATGGATGTCAGTGATTTACTCGCCGAACAGGCTATGGAAAATCTAGCAGAAGAAGCCCTGCGTCGTCAAAGAGCAGCTGTACCTGTGGATGGGAACGAATCTGCAGATTTTTACTTGCGTCAACAATCCAAAAGTTATTATCATATCGGGCAAGCTCCTCCTATGAATATTTTCAATGTAGTGGCCTGGAAAGATTTCTTTGATGCTTGGAAAAGAGGGGACTTTAAGAAGGACGAGGAAGATAGGTAGCTTTAAATTTAAACTTCAATAAAAAATAAAACGCTCAAGACATAGCCCATTTGGCGCGCGTCTTGAGCGTTTTATTTTTAGGTACATGTACTTAGCAAGAAGCCCCAAACCATTTCGGAATAGGTATTTCGTATTTTCATTGTTTCACTTTCATCACCTTTTCTGTTGCCAGTAATTTATTTTCTTTAAAAATAGAAATATAATAAAACCCAACAGCCAGCTCCGTAGTGTTAATTGATAATGGTGTATTTGTAAAAGCGGTGTTATCTGAAATCCATTGCCCAAGCTGGTTGTATAGCGAAATCTTAAATCCCCCTAAGTTATTTGCGGTATTACTTTCTAAGTCAATGGTTATATTGTCACTAAAAGGACTTGGGTAAGTACGGAAAGTAATCTCAGTTCCTCCAAGATTTACGACGAGATCATTTATAGGTCTTTCAACTACATCAATGCTGTCGCAATTGTAAATCCCTTCACCGATGACATATTCCTCTTCAACCTGAAAACAACTTAAATAACAAAAAGTACCTTCTACAATCTCTACTGAGAAATGATTAAATAATCCGTTACGTGTGCCGAGGCCTTCAATAAAAGATTCATAGAAACCCTGATTTATCGGATAAAAAACTTTGCGGGTAATGCCATCATTATATTGAACGGAATCTATGACATTAATAACAAAAGGACGTTGCATGCCCCCAAGGTAAATAGTATCTCCCTCTTCAGCATCAAAATCAAATAACAAGACATCTTCATTTAGAAGCGTCGAGTTCTCTTCCATATAAACACAGGAATCCATCCAGTCGGGTAGGAGTTGTCTGAAGTATACTTTTTTCAATGGGATGTCTTCACGTAAGGCCCCAATAAGCTTAGTGGTAACGGTGTCGTTATTCCAGGAGTAAGGGATCCAAACCGGTGCTCCATAGTAAGGATCCCAGATGTCATAATGACTGATGACCCATGTTGCACTGGATTCAAATACCTTCTTATAATTGATTCCGTTAATTAAAGTATCTCCGTTTATTTCATAGTAGTAGCCAAAATCATCTGCAGGTTGATCCCCAGGGATAGAGCCATCGCTCGTTCTCATGCTCCAGTGAGCAGTCGTTTCTGGAAAGGGAGTGTATTGCGAAAAAGCCACTTGGCTTAAGAACAAGCAAAGGAAAGTGAGTTGTTTGGTATTCATAGCTGTAGATTTAAGAAATTGAAAGTTCTAGCTAATCTACACTTTGTAAGATAGAAATCTGGAAAATAGAAAAAAAATGACAGAGGCTTGTCAAAAAATAAATCTCCCCGATTGAGCAATTTTAAGTTGAAGTTGAAAAGCCTTCTTTTGGTTTCAACTCAAATCTTCGTACCTTCGCGCCTTCATTAAAATAATAGCAGCAACGCGATGAAAGTTACCGAATATTTCGAAAAAGCCAATGGCAAAACTCTAATCTCTTTTGAGGTACTTCCTCCACTAAAAGGTGGTGGTATGAAAGCCATTTTCGACACGCTAGACCCACTCATGGAATTCAAGCCGCCCTTCATTGACGTGACTTACCATCGGGAAGAATTCATTTATAATAAGCGAGCAAGTGGCTACTACGAAAAGGCTTCTATTCGTAAGCGCCCCGGAACGGTTGGGATTTGTGCTTCCATTATGCACCGCTATGGAGTCGATGCGGTTCCACATTTGATTTGTGGTGGTTTTACCAAAGATGATACAGAGAATGTATTGATTGACCTCAATTTCTTAAATATCAAAAATGTATTGGCACTTCGTGGCGATGCTCGAAAATTTGATGGTAAATTTATTCCAGAAAAAGAAGGTCATAATTATGCCGTAGATCTAGTAAAACAGATTGAGGATATGAACAATAGTAAATACCTCGATGCTAATATCGAAAACGGAGTCCCTACTGACTTTTGTATCGGTGTTGCCGGTTATCCGGAAAAACACATCGAAGCACCGAATATGGATATGGACATTGCCTATCTCAAAGCAAAGGTGGATGCAGGAGCTAGTTATATTGTAACGCAAATGTTTTTCAATAATCAAAAATATTTTGACTTCGTTGACAAATGCCGTGCTGCTGGAATCAATGTTCCTATCGTACCCGGACTAAAGCCGGTAACAAAGTTCTACCAACTGAATTCCCTCCCTCGGCTTTTCTTCCTCGACATGCCTGCCGACCTTGTAAAAGCAGTCACAAAAGCAAAAGGGAATAAGGAGTCCATTACTCAAGTTGGTATCGAGTGGTGCGCACAACAGTCTAAAGAGCTGAAAGAATATGGGGTGCCTTGCCTGCATTATTATACGATGGGCGACCATGATACGATCCATAAAATTGTGGAAACGGTCTTTTAAGGATACTAATTGTCAGAAGGTTATAAGGAATTGCATTTTTTGGTTTCCTAGCTTAAGACTCTCCAAAATAAGTGATACATTCGCTCTTGGAGTTTATTCGCAGCTTTGCTGTATTTTTAAGCTTTGTTTATTACTATGGCCGGTAGTTTCGACTACCAAGCCAGGAAACGAAATCAATTTTATGACAATTTTTAAGACCCTCTTATTTGTACTAATCGTAAGTTTCGCCACCGCTCAAACCATTCCCAGTCCAAACGAATTCCTCCCCAGAAATCACGGCGACCACTTCACTCCACATCACGAACTTGTTGACTACTTCGAACGCGTAGCAGAAAAAAGCCCCAACGTCCTGCTCCAACAATATGGAGAAACCAATCAACAACGTCCACTCATCATGGCTTTCATTTCCTCGGAAGAGAATTTGAAGAACCTGGAAGAAATTCGTTTAAACAACTTGCGTAAAACAGGGTTGGCTAAGGATAAGAAAGGCAATGTGAAAGAAAATGATCGAGCGATTGTCTGGCTAAGCTTCGGCGTGCATGGCAATGAAGCCGGAGCTAGTGAAGCCTCTATCGCTGCTTTATATGCTTTGGCAAATCCATCGGATAAAACAGTGCAGAAATGGTTGGAAAATACTGTAGTCATTCTCGATCCTTGCATTAATCCAGATGGTTATTCCCGTTATACGCATTGGAACAGAAACGTAGGAATGGAAGTAGCTAACGCTTTGCCGGAAGCACACGAGCATCATGAACCTTGGCCGGGAGGAAGAGTCAATCACTACCTTTTTGATTTGAACCGGGATTGGGCTTGGCAAACACAAGTAGAATCGCAACAACGTATAGCCGTATACAATACTTGGATGCCGCATGTACACGTTGACTTCCATGAACAAGGATACAACAGTGCTTACTACTTCGCACCAGCCGCTCATCCTTACCATAAATACATTACCGACTGGCAGGCAGAATTTCAAACGCAAATTGGGTTGAATCATACCAAGTATTTTGATGAAGAAGGTTGGCTATATTTCACCAGAGAAGTTTTTGATTTGTTCTATCCAAGCTATGGAGATACCTGGCCGACCTTCAATGGAGCCATTGGAATGACCTATGAGCAAGCAGGTCATAGTTTTGCAGGAAGAGCCATTATTATGGAAAATGGAGATACCCTAAAGCTATCAGATCGAATTGAACATCATATGACTACGGCTTTGTCTACGGTAGAAATCAGTTCTAAGAATTCGGAGCAGTTGGTTAGTCGTTTTGAAAACTATTTTAGTGAAAGCGGACAACCAGATGGAAAATACAAGTCTTTTGTTATAAAAGGAACTAACGCAGATGGAAAAATAGAAGCCCTTCGCCGATTGTTGGATGCGAATGGAATTCAATATGGAAAAGCGGAAAGCGTTTCTCGTTCTATTATGGCATATAATTATCAAACAGGAGAAACTAATAATATAAGCATTACAACAGATGATTTAGTGGTGAATATTTGGCAACCAAAATCTGTTCTGACGCAAGTCTTGTTTGAACCAGAACCATTTTTAGAAGATTCTTTGACTTACGACATTACTGCCTGGGCATTACCTTATGCTTATGGTTTGGAAGCTTATGCGTTGACGGAAAAAGTGGAAGCGAAAGTGGGGGAGAAGTGGTTTTCTTCTAGCCTGAAGTTTCACCCCTCAAGGATGAAAAAAATATACGCATGGTTAGCACCGTGGGAATCAATGAACAGTGCTCATTTCTTAAGTATGCTTTTACAAAAAGGAATTAAGGTGCGTTATGCTGAAAGTGCTTTTACAATAGAAGGAAGAAATTATGATCCCGGAACAATTATAATTAACAGAGGAGATAATCGCTTATATGCTGGCAATTTGGGGAAAGACATTACAGCTATTGCTGGTGAAGTCAGACATGAAATTGGCACGACGACCACCGGATTTGTAACGAAAGGAAGAGATTTCGGCTCCGGAGGCCTTGTTTTTATCGATCCCCCAAAAGTATTGTTATTAACCGGCGACGGAACCTCCGCCAATGGCTACGGACAGGTCTGGCATTACTTTGAAGATGCACTTGATTTTCCACTTACAGCCATTACTACTGATCAATTAAACGCCGACATCCTTGATGATTATAATGTGTTCATTATGCCAGAAGGTTATTATTCTCTTTCGGATAGTGACCTAAGTGACATTCGGGCTTGGGCACGAAAAGGAGGTCGGGTCATCGCAATCGGTAGTGCCCTACGAGCATTGGAAGGTAAAGACGGATTCAGCCTAGAGCGTTACGCTTCAAGCGCTGATAAAAGCGATGATGAAAAAGCAAGGGACCGTGCAAAAATGAACAGCCGTCTAAATTCCTACGGTGGACAAGAGCGTCGAAGAATTACTGGACAAATGCCTGGTGCTATTTTTAAAGTCAACATAGATCAAACACATCCACTCGGTTTTGGATTGGGAAAACAATACTTTTCCTTAAAGACCAGTTCTCGAAAATATCAAATTCTAAAGAATACCTGGAACGTGGGAACAATAGATAAGGAAGCTTTTCATCTTGGCTTTGCAGGTCAAGCTGCGATTAATGCGATCCGGGAAACTACTGTTTTTGGGGTGCAGGATATGGGACGGGGTTCGGTGGTTTATATGGTGGATAATCCTTTGTTTAGAGGGTTTTGGGAGGAGGGGAAGTTTTTGTTTAGTAATGCGGTGTTTTTGCGGTAGGGGAGGCGGTCTTTTTGTTTTTTGGTGACCGCAACGTTGTTTATTTTATTAGCCTAGGTATAAAAAATAAAGCTAGTATGAGTTCTTTTATTGATAAGGTAAAAAACTATAATCAAATACTTCTGTCAATCGCAGGGACGATTGGGATTTTGTTTTTATTAGGAATGGGAGTACTAATCTTTGTCCAACAATGTACAACAATGTAGCTTTGGAGATAGGCCAGTAACTCCATCTGGGATTATTTCAAGTCAGGTTACTGATAGTTTACTTAGAGACAGCGTAAGAAAACAGATTGTATCCTTTAGTCAGATTATTTTAATTGACTCAACGAATAAAACTTATTTACTACCTGTTGGCCAATCAAACTTAGCAAATGAAGAGTCAACTTCAAAGGTATTTGGATTAGTGAATGGTTTTGGAGGTAATGGCAAATACGATTATGAGTACGATTACTCCTATAGATATAACTTGAATAATTTGATCATATATCACTCTGAAACGGATTCAAGTAAAATATTATTCAAGAACAGAATTCTTGTAAGTGAATTCAAGACTATTGGAAATGATGGAGAAAAACATGTACTTATAATGGCTACAGACAAAGATTCAAACAATGATAAATATTGGAATTATAAGGATTTACAAGAATTGTATCTTTACAGTGTGAAGGAGGATAAACTTGTTAAAATTCAATCCAAGAATAAATTTACTACATTAGAATTCTATGAAAATAAAAAAACTAAAGATGTCATATGTGAATTAGGTATAGACAGGAATGGAGATGGAAAATATGATTTTAAAGAAGAACCAAGATTGTTTTATAAGTTAAATTTAGAGACCAAAAAGCTAGTTGAAATAGTATCTATTAATCAAATAGAAGAGTTACAAAAACTATTAGAAGGACAATAACACTAAGGAAAAAAAATCCCGTAGCATTTTCGTAGCGCCTCCGTAGCGCCGTTGTTATTGCCTCTTTCTCTTCAAAATTATAAAAAATACAGACTTAGCTAATCGAAATAAGTGAAACGAAAAATTGCTTTTCGTTTATTTCGGTTGTATCTTTCCGTTATAATATTAAAATATAGCATATGATACAGAAAACAACAAAGTCAGATCAGAAGACAGCTCTCGCTTCGGTGAAGAAATTATCAGAGAGAGAGAATTTGGCGTCAAAAAATAAAACGAAGGTCATAAAGCTTAGGTTAGATGACTCAGATGAAATAGTTACAATCCCTTTGAAGGCTTTGAAACTATTGAATTCAATTCTAACGAATATGGCTCAAGGGAAATCAATAGCTTTGATGGCAACTGATGCAGAGATTACAACTCAACAAGCTGCGGAAATTCTAAATGTTTCGAGACCTCATGTAATTAAGCTGTTAGAAAAAGGAGATATTCCGTTCAAAAAAGTAGGGAGTCATCGAAGGATTCTCCTTCAGGATATTCTAGAATATGAGTCTAAATTTAAGTTAGAGAGAAGAAAGAAGTTGGATTATTTGGCAAAGGAAGCTCAAAAATTAAATTTAGGCTATTAATGATATACTCCCCTCGATTTGTAGTCATACTAGATGCTTGCGTTCTTTATCCTGCCCCTATTCGTGATTTATTACTTAACCTTGCTGACCTCGAAATTTATTCTCCCAAGTGGACGGAGATCATCCAAGATGAATGGACTAGAAATCTAATAAAGAATAGGCCTGATCTCACAAAATCAAAATTGTACAGAACTGTGGATGCGATGAATGATGCTTTTCCAGATGCTGAAGTTTACTCTTTTGAAGAGTTGATCGAACTTCTTGAATTGCCAGATGACAACGATAGACATGTTCTTGCGGCAGGAATAAAATGCAAGGCAGATGCAATTATTACATTCAACACTAAAGACTTCCCAAAGGAATATCTAAGAGAATACAATATTGAAGTTTATACTCCTGATCAATTTGTGAACTTGCTAGAAAGATTGAATCCGGCAATAGTAAAACAAGCTTTTGAAAATCAATTAGATTCATTGATAAACCCTCCAATGTCAAAAGAAGAATTGATAAGGTCCTTAGTTAAAGGTGGATTGAAAAAAGCCGAAAAATATTTTAAATAAACATGATTGAGATGTGTTCACGCATCCTCAATATAAATAGTCCAGTAACGTCGTTGCAATCACAAAAAAACTCAGAATAAAAATGATAAAAGCAAATAACCCAAATCTAAAATCCTGGCTAGACATCCCAGCCAACACCGACTTCCCAATCCAAAACCTCCCCTTCGGAATCTACCAAAAAGAAGGACAAGCCCCGCGAGTCTGTTCCGCCCTAGGTGACAATATCATAGACCTCTACCGCCTCTCAGAATTAGGCTTCTTCGCAGACTTCGAAATCCCTAAATCTATTTTGGAAAACCAATACCTAAACGATTTTATCAGCTTAGGAAAAAAGACAACCTCCGCCGTTCGTGAGCGCTTATCCGATCTCTTCGATGAGGCCGTCACGAAGTGGAACAGCCGAGATATGGCAGAACATATTTTGGTTCCAATGGCAGATGTAGAACTATTGTTGCCTGTGAAGGTCGGAGATTACACCGATTTTTATTCCAGCATCGAACATGCGACCAACGTTGGAAAAATGTTCCGTGACCCTGCAAATGCATTGTTGCCGAATTGGCGCCACATCCCAGTAGGTTACCACGGAAGAGCTTCCTCCATTGTGGTTTCAGGAACACCGATCCACCGACCATCAGGACAGCAAATGCCCAAAGGCGCAGAAGCACCCGTCTATGGCCCCTGCCGCTTATTGGACTTTGAATTGGAAGTCGCTTTCGTAGTCGGAAAAGCAACCGAACTGGGGCAACCCTTAACGATAGAAAATGCCGAAGACCACATTTTTGGCCTGACCTTATTCAATGATTGGTCTGCCAGAGATATTCAGAAATGGGAGTATGTGCCGCTGGGGCCGTTCTTAGGAAAGAGTTTTGCCTCCACCGTTTCTCCCTGGATTGTAACCATGGAAGCATTGGAACCATTCCGTGTAGCTGGACCAGCGCAAGTACCAGCCGTATTTCCATATCTACAATACGAAGGAAAAAAGAACTATGATGTCAACCTCGAAGTACGCATCACCACCGAAGAAGGCCACAGCAAAACGGTCAGTGAATCAAACTTCAAATATATGTACTGGAATATGTGCCAGCAACTCACGCACCACACAGTGAACGGTTGTAATATCAATGTTGGAGATATGTGTGCATCTGGTACCATTAGTGGAAAAACACCGGAATCTTATGGTTCTATGTTGGAGATTTCCTGGCAAGGAACTAAGTCGGTTGCTATGCCGGATGGCACAGAACGTAAGTTTATAAAGGATGGCGATACCGTGAGTATCCATGGATTTTGTGCTGCTGATGGCGTGCGAATTGGATTTGGAGAGGCAAGTGGCAAGGTATTACCAGCAAAGTAGTAGTGGTGGTTAAAATTAGTGGTAGTTTTCAACTTCAAGCGCAACCTCAACTGCAACTTCAAAACCTTCTAACGTGAAAAAAAAGACAATGCAAATGGTTACTGAATGGTTCTGAACCTTTTAATCGAAAAAACGTAAAAAGAATCTCAATACTAAAGATCATACCATCAATTTCTATAACTAAATACGAAACCCACGTTCGGCTTGCGAACTGAGCGATTTGAAGTTGAAGTTGCGCTTGAGGTTGAAAACACCTATAATCCCAAGTATTAATACAAGTATCACATGTCAACTAAAACCCGATTCAAAAGCCTAGTTCAAAGACTACGGAATTTCCGTAAGTGGCACCGTACGTTGGGTTTGATCCTCTCCCTCTTTCTACTAGTCAGCGCCACCACAGGAATTTTACTAGCTTTGAAAAAAGACGTCAAGGTCATTCAGCCTATAACTCAGAAAGGGGGCAGTAAAGACATGAGTACCTGGAAGTCAATGGCAACCCTTTCCGAAATTGCGACGACTACATTCCATCAAAAATACCCAGAGCAAAAAGACAATGCTATTGATCGTATAGATGTACGTCCTTCAAAAGGGATAGTAAAAGTATTGTATAAAAAAAGCCAATGGGAGGTACAGTTGGATGCGCAGTCTGGAGAAGTGCTTTCGATTGCGCGTCGTCACTCCGATTGGATAGAAGCGCTTCATGATGGCTCGATTATTAGTGATGGTTTTAAGT
>CAZDTI010000298.1:0-10790 GCA_964508085.1 uncultured Saprospiraceae bacterium
TGTGAACTTTCGGTCAGTTATCCCTTGTTGATTCCTCCTTATTATGCCACGGCAGAAGAGTATATTTGTGAAAATGAATACTACCTGTTGGGAACAGATACCCTTTTTGAAAGTGGAGTGTATGAAGGATTGTTATTGGCCACTGATGGTTGTGATTCGATTGTAACTTTTACACTGGATGTATTACAAGGAGATACCACTTACCTGGAAGCTTTAGTTTGTGAAAATGAGACTTATTTCTTTTTTGAAAAAGAATTGTTAGAAGAAGGTGTTTACGATACCGTTGTAACCAATTTCCGTGGCTGCGATAGTCTGGTCGTACTCGAGCTTTCTCATACGTCTATCGGAATTGGTTTGGAATTGCCAACCACCGTTTCCATAAAGTTAGGAGAGTCATTGAATTTGGAACCGACTTATTACGACAGTGGTTTCACACAATTTCTATGGACAGATGAAACAGACCTGATCTTAGGAGAAGAGGTGGTTGTTTCTAATTATCAACCTGTCGTTTCAACGAGGGTGTACCTGTTGGCAAGCAATCCGGCTAATTGCATAGTACGAGATACGATGGACATCAACGTCCTACCAAATTATGCGGTCTACGTTCCAAATGCCTTCTCACCGGATGGAAATGGTATTAACGATTTTTTCCGTTTCTACCCAAAAATATCAGTAGCAGAGGTTCGTAATTTCTCTATCTTTAACAGATGGGGGGCTTTGGTTTTTAGAAATGAGAACATTGTTAATTTTCAAACCTATGAAGGTTGGGACGGCACCATGAAAGGAGAGGATGCACAAGTTGGTGTTTATACTTATATGCTGGAAGTGGAATATCTAGATGGTGTAAAAGAATTGTTATCTGGTGATGTGACTTTGTTGCGATAAGGAGTTAGTAATAAAGATGCAGTTGAAACCCGTTTTAAAATGACAGATAAGCAAAAGCCACTGATACTTACTTTTTTAATTGGAGTAATCTGTTTTTTGATCTGGAAGTTTTCAGGTATCTCTTTAGCTAGTGAAATGCCTCCAGATTATTCCGTCTATCCTTTCCCTACAGCCAATACAAACAAGGAGCGATTCGTATATCTGATTTTCTCAACACTACTCTCCATTTGTTTTTTCTTTCCATTTTATATTTCCAAAAAAGCATCTAAAGTAAGAGTTATACTTGGAGCCATTTTGTCTATGTTGATTCTTGCGTTATTTATGGATTACATAAGTAGTAATACCAAAGGCTTGCTCTTGTCAAATTGGTTTGGCGAGGATTATGGGTTTACAATAAATATTATAAAAGGCTTCTTTCTCTTCCCTTTTTTCTATTATTTTTTGAATAGGTTTGCTTTTATAAAATTACCAATTCGGAGTCTGATTTACTTATTCACAATGAGTTTCGTTATCTACTTTTTATCGAAGTTTATTAGTCTTTCGGTTTTAGATGGTATAGTATCGACAATTAGACACATATTACTTGATGGCTATTTTATATTTTTTTATGTAATTGCTTTTGGTTTAATAAGCATAGATGCAAAAATAAAATATTTCTAGTGCTCGCTTTTTGTAGTGGCTAGAGGAAGATTAGACCTCGCTTTATTCGCAGGAATTTACGTTAACAGGAAGTCTTATCTACCTCATCACCCTATCGCTCATTTCACTCCACGACCAACTTCCCACTCCCGATCAACACTCCTGAATTTTCAATACGGAAAAAGTATACTCCCCTTCCTAAATTCTCCCGCTCAAAATCAAAAGCATCTCCACTAAAGGATTGTCGACGCAAAGGTTGCCCAATCACATTGTACAACTCAAAGAGACCATCCGTAATTGAAATTCCGGCTAACTCAAAATGCGCAATTGTACCAACTGGATTTGGATAAACCTTCACTTGATTTTTGGAATTGGGCACCTGGTTTACAGATACAATAGTGATCAAAGGAACACCAACGGTATGAAGCGTAGTATTGGTAACTACCGGTTGGTTGAAATCAAAATAAATAGCTGCTGTATTATTAATCTCACTTTCCAGAGGTAAGTCTGCTTGTTGGTCTACTCTGAATTTAACAAATCCATTCGATCCTGCTAAGTTGACGTTGCTATCCGGAAGCATAATGTTATTAAAGGTAAAGCTCAAGATATCGCCTCCCGAAATATCAAAAGTATAAGGATGGCTGGAAGCGCCTGGACGAACAGAAGTTACATCCAATAAATTGCTTAGTGTATCTCTAATCACAACCGTAAAAGCAGTGTCCGTCCCCGTATTTTGAAAACGAATTAAGTACTCCAGGTCCTGCCCCGGATCAATATAATTTTCATCCTCACGACCAAGCGGAAAGCCCGTTTTGTCATTCGGGTCAAAGGAACCGGTATTCCTGCGACAGTCAATATCGATAAAATAATTTCCATCATTCTGTGGATATATATTGGTGAAGCCCCAACTGAATATCGCATTGCTGTCTCCACAGCCTTCCACACTTACATTCGGCATGTTCATTCCTGGGTGATTGGGTTCTTGCTGAGCTTCTAATCGGAAGAAGGAACCATCAGCGGCTACTTTAATAGTTTCTATTTGATTCGGCGCAAGGTCATCGTAATCTCCATTTAATAAAACAACATCATCTTCTATAATAATAAAGTCGAGATTTGTACTAGTCGGAGCGGTGCCGATATTCTGAATGAAAAAAGAAATGGAATCACCTTCACAAATAGCGTTTACCTCAATACTGGCTCCAGTCCAATTGCTTGGGGGAGGACAAATAGAGTCCGGATAGATGTGCGCCGTCACGCAATGCGTAGCTCCAAGTGGAATAGAATCACAAGTGGTTGAGTCTCCTAACAATATATTCACTTGGAAGTTGCCACACTCACCAATTCCTATATCTCCAAGATCAAAAGTAAAGAGACTATCTGTTTGGTTGATTAAGGGAGCAGTGGCACTTTGGTAAATCATGTCGGGGTCTAGGGTGATTTCCATGTAGGCATCTTCAGCGATTGTTGTACCATAGTTGCAATAGTTGATATAATAGCTGTTGTCAAAACATCTTCGTAAAAGGCTGGTGCCAATAGAGACGTCTAATAGAGGGCAATCTATGAGTGCCTGAGCACCAAGATCCTGAGAAATGGTTTGATTGAAGCTTGTGAAATCTGCTACAATACCATTGTTACAGATGTTCCAATAGTCCGAAATAGGGTAAGAGGTAATGGTATAGGTTCCGGTATCAACGTCCATGATATAATTTCCGAGGCTATCAGTAAGGGTTGCAAATTCAGTATTTCCTTTAGTCGCTTTTACCAGCCAACTATTCAATCCTTCTTCTGTTGATTCAGGTGTACAGTTTTGATTCTCGTCATTATATACAGTCCCTTCCAGAAGATTGGTGATGCTATTTCCTAGGCTGTCAGTTTTTACGAGGTAGCCATCATAAGAAAAATCTGGATTTTGGGTGAAGCCACCAAGATAGAAGCCTTGGTCGGGTGCAGCTAACAGGAAGTACCCATCCTCTGTATTGCTTCGGCCATAGTTGTTTTGCCAAAGTTCATTTCCAAGGGAATCAAAAGAGATTAAGAAAAGGTCACTGGGTAGATTAGCAATATTACTAGTTCCTGCTATGGCAAAGCCACCATCGCTTGTTGACTGCAAACCACGTGGAATGGTATTTTGATTTAGATCGGTATATTCCTCAAAGGAAAGTTGATTTCCTAGTGCATCTAAAGTCAGTACGAATAATACATTATTAGGATTATCAGGGTTGAAGATGCCATCATTATGAATTCCGGTGATGATTATATTACCATTGTCCAATTCGATAATGTTTTGTGGAATTTCAATTTCGAGATCACCATAGTTGTTGAGGATTTTTGACCACACAGGAGGACCATCTGATCCGATACGAGTTATGTACACTTTTGGGTCATTGCTATTATCTTCAACGTAATTAGAAAGTAGAAGGTATTCTCCATTGCTAGTAGAAGTAATGTCATATGGAGTAATTTCATCGTCCGGACTAAGAGATTGAAATTCCCACAGGAGGTTGCCGTTTTCATCAATTTTTCCGTAAACGGAGTTTAAATCAACGTTTTGATTCGAGCCTATTATCATATAATTACCATCCAGCGTCTTTTCTATCTTTTGAACATTTTCAAAATAGACAGTACTGGACATGTCAAATTCCCAGAGCAAGCTTCCATTTGTCGCTATTTTTTGTAACGTCGAGTTATTTCCAGGGAGGAAGTTGTTAGAGTCAAAGCAGTATAAGTAATTTCCATCAAAAGTGGCCGCTACATCTCTAACTACAATGTTTTCACTAATATATGTTGAATCAAAATATTCCCATTCCACATTCCCAAGCGCATCTGTCTTGTAGAGAAAAGCCTGATTCATGTCATCTGGACTTCCATTTAATGACCCACCTAAAAGGAGCCCTCCATCTGCAGTATGGTCTATAGCATTGATGATTTCATTTACGCCAGTGTCATAGGTTCGCTCCCAACCTTGTGCAAAAGACAGCAAAGGGAGAAGAAAAACGAGGAGGTAGAGATTTGTGATTTTCTTATTCATGATCTTTGTTATTTTAGTTTTGTTGTTCAGCCCTGGTTGGCTAAAGTTAGTTTTAATGGTATCTACTTGGTTCTTGTATAAAGGGAATAGCTTCGTTTCATTTCAATTAATTGATAATTCAAAAGTCCAAATTTATCCTTCCATTTTCAAAAACAGAATATTACATTTGTAATTAGATAATATGATTTTAATATTGATAATCAGTCTATTATGTTTATATTTGTCAAGAAGAAATGATTATTCTGTATGCAAAAAACCAATCTAATTCTCTTCCTAAAGCGCTTTTCTAAACGAGATTGGCGTGAATTCCGAAAATTTGTGCAATCTCCCTACTTTAATCAAAGGGAAGATGTAGTACAACTATTTACTTATTTGGAACCAGCAATAAAGAAACTGGCCTTGTCGGATTTAGATAGAAGGAAGGTGTTTAAAGCGGTTTACCCTAAAGAGGCTTTCACAGAAAAGCGACTCCGACATACCACTTCTGTTTTGTTGAAGTTGGTAAAGAAGTATTTTATTCAGTTAGAATTGGAGAACGATACTATCTCATCGCAACAATATTTTTACAAATCTTTGCGAGAGCGGGATTTACCCGTCTTTTTTGAAAAGGAGTGGTCGACTGCAAATGTATTGTTGGAAAAAGAATCTCGAAGAGATGGCGCCTTTTATTTTCAAAAATATAAATTAGACTTGGAAGGGCTGCTTCATACCATGTCTCAACGTCGTACCGGAGAAATGAATTTTCAAAATGTGGCGGACCAACTAACCATTTTCTACATTTCCGGTATCCTTCGACTCTGTACGCAAATTCAATCGCACCGAACCTTATCCAAACAAGTCTACGATTTAAAGTTGCTAAGACAGGTTCTTGATTTTATTGCTGAAGGAGGCTATGAAGACATACCTGTAGTCAGTTTGTATTATCACGGCTACAAATCCATTGAATGTCTGGAACAAGAGGACCTTCCAAACTCAGAAACCCATTTTCAAAAGTTAAAAAGCCTAATCGCCGAACACTGGCAACTCTTTCCCTCCTTAGAAATGTCTGGTTTTTATCTACTCGCCATCAACTATTGTATCCGCAGAATGAATGCCGGAGAACGTCGCTTCGTTCGGGAGGCTTTCGAACTGTTTCGCTCCGCCTTGGCCAACGGTGTTCTTTTACAAAAAGGCATCTTCTCTTCCTTTACTTATAAAAACATTACTCGCCTAGGTATGGCTCTCTCTGAAAATGACTGGGTAGAGCAATTCCTCGACGACTACAAAAAGCACCTCCATCCCCGTGAACGGGAAAATAGCTGGTGTTACAACTTGGCCTATTTCTATTTTCAACAACAGAAATATAAATCAGCCATGCCATTGCTTCTGCAAGTCGAATTCAAAGATGTCCTTAATAACCTGGATGCCAGAAGAATGTTGCTCAAAAGCTACTTCGAGTTGGAGGAATATAACGCCTTGGAATCGCTTCTCGATTCTTTCGCAGGTTACCTCCGTCGCCAAAAAGGCATTGGCTACCACCGGGAAAATAATTTGAACCTGATTCGCTTTGTTCGAAAAATAATGCAAGAAGGGAAGCGAGATAAAAAGACTTTGCTAAAGTTGAAAACGGAGATGGAGCAAACGAAATGGTTGGCGGAAAGAGAGTGGCTGATGGAAAAGGTTGGAGGTGCTTAAATAGTTAGTTTAATCTAATTTCTATCGACTCCCATCCATAATTTCAAACTTATACCCCTAAAAGGTGGAGATTGAGGTGTAATTATTTATTTCAAAAAAAGGAATAAAATTTAAAGTAATCTCCATTTTTATCCGTCTACATAGAAAAAGACGCAAAACGCCAGGCAAAAAATGCCACAAAAAACGATGGAAAAAGAGCAGCGAACCATTACAGGAGTCATCAAGGAATACAATCGAAAACTATTCGGTTTTATTCGTGGTCGTGTGTCCAACCCTGCAGATGCGGAAGACATACTTCAGGATGTTTGGTATCAGCTTAGTCGCGTAGGGAATATTGACTCTATTGAACAAATAAGTGCTTGGTTGTATCGAGTGGCACGAAATAGATTGACGGACGATTACCGAAAAAAGAAGCCTGCGTTAATAGAAGATCAGTCCTATGGAAACGACGATGGCGATCTTTATCTGAAAGACATTTTAATGGCAGATACGCCAACTCCAGAAGAAGAAAACCTAAAAGATCTTTTCTGGGAAGAGCTCTTCGAAGCGCTAGAAGAAATACCAGAAAAACAAAGAAACGTATTCATCTGGAATGAATTAGAGGATCAAACCTTTCAAGAAATTGCAGATCGGACTGGAGATAATTTAAAGACTTTGATTTCGAGAAAACGATATGCAGTTCAACACTTGAGAAAAAGATTGGAGGCTTTGTATGAGGAATTTAGAGATGGAGAATAAATGTACTCCTATTCGAAAACGACTGAATTTCTTAAATAATAAACATAATTCATAATATCATGTATAGCGAAAAAAATCCTTTTAAAAAGAAGCGTAAGGTGAAGAAGGTTTTCTTTGTACTTGCAGCTTTTATCGTTTTTGCAACGGTGATCGGTACTGTAGTTATGTTGTTATGGAATGCCATAATTCCGAATATACTAAATACCCGACCGATCAAATTTTGGGAGGCTGTTGGCTTGCTTTGTCTTGTTCGGTTATTGACTGGTGGTTTTAGAGGTGGTTGGAAAAGGAAAATGCGGGGCAAAAAAAGAGCTCGGAAAGAGAAGTGGATAAATATGACAGAGGAAGAAAGAGCGGAGTTTAAGAGTCGTTGGAAGGAGCGTTGTGGGAGGAAGGGGAGATGGGAGGATTAAGGATTAAAAATTGAGGATTAAAAATTAAGGATTAAGGATTAAGGATTGGTGGAGGTCTTGAGAGTATAGTTAACGAAGATGGTATTTTTTTCTCTGGGAAGTTGCTTAGTATGGTTTTGTGCTTGTTGACCAATTAAAGTAAAAAACACCGTTGGAGGAATACCAATTTCTGATCTTTTAATGCTAAATATAATTTTTTGGGAGTCTTCATTTTTTGGTGAACGCAAAGTTCGCTAAGCACGCAAAGCCCTCAATATTAATCTGTTATGTTTTACGCTTTCAATTTGGACACCATTTATTGAACATTCCCAATTTTTTTTAAAAAAAGTGAGAAAATTTAAAGTAAAATAAAAACCCCAACGTCTACTTAAATATAAAGCGCAGAAAACCGGATTCTGCGAAAGCATTAAACCCTATTATTAAACTTAAGTAATTGGACAAATTAATCAATAAGTTATGACGGTCAGCCAAAACTTATCATTCTTCTTGACCAACTACTTCTAAAATTAAAAAATATGCGACGACCATTCAGTAAGATACTCGCCTTCTCCATTGGAATCATTGTATTCTTTGTTGTAGCAAAAGTATTTGTAGCCGCCTTTTTTCTGGCCGCTTTGATTAGTATTCCGTATCTCTTTTTCAGAGGCCTTAAATCCGCACTAGTGGATGACCATTACGGAAGAAAACAATACAATCACAATTTACCCAATTGGGAATCTAGGGACGAACCGCTTTTCTACTCCGACCATTACGGAGCGAACCGCCGTTCAGAAAGAAGACCAGATTACCGATTCGTAGAAGTTCGATAAGGAGCTCCGGATCCCTTTGATCTGGATTCCAAACAACAGGTAGCCAGACCTTAGTTGGCTACTAATTTTAACAACTTAAAAATTAATTATTATGTGTCAAAGATTTGAAAATAGAAGAGGCCGAAAAGGCCATGGCCGTTGGGCTGCTAAGAAAGAATTTAAAAGGAAGCTCCATGGAATGAGAAGTTTCGGAGGTGCCTGGAATTATCCACCAGTGAATGTCCGAGAAGAGGACGATAAGTACGAACTATTTGTCTACGCACCTGGCTTGGTGAAAGAAGCCTTTCAGATTGCGATAGCTGATGGGGTACTCATCATCAAAACCGATCCGCAGAAAGAAGAAGGGGAGGACAATAAGTACTGGCGTCGACAGGAGTTTAGTCCCGGTGGTTTCAAACGCCGATTTGAATTGCCGGAAGGAACAGACGGAGAGAACATCGGAGCGAAGTATGAAAATGGTGTATTATTAGTCACTTTACCTAAGTTGGAAGATTTTCATACCCAAAGACGTACGGTAGAAGTGGATTAAGTATTAAAAGTTAGAAATGTTTTGCGAAAGGGCAGCCTGGTATCGGGTTGCTCTTTTTTTATTTATTACTTTTTTAAATGAGCTAGGGATCCGTTTTTATAGCATGAAAAAGGTGAATCATGTTTTTTTGCAACTACTCAGCAAATAGCGAATGGGGGTAACAACGTAAGTAAGAAATAGAAAAATAAAAGCGAAGAAAGCATTGAAGGAGTCCAGTAAGAAAGCTCATAGCCAAGACAAAGTAAGTCGTGAGGAAGATCGGCCTTATAACTTCGACCGTTAAGAAAAGATGCAACGCATAGCTAAAAAATCAATCCAGAGACCTTTAGGTCGACCTCGGATTGTGAGCGGGAAGGCTGTAGCTTTTTAGGTCGAAGTTATAAAGCCTTGAACTTTGGTTCTTTGTTTCAAGACAAAGAACAGAATGATAAATCCAACCGAAAGTTTTCAAGTAAATAAGTAAGGTTTATCGCAAAGAAAAAATAATCCAATAATTACAAAAAAAATCAAGAAAACTAAAAAACCGTCCATAAATGTAATTCACGATATGTAAAGACTTGGCCTTCAGATAATAATGGAAATGGAAAGATTTAGCACTTATTGAATAATAAGTAATTATATATTAAAAATAAAATTATTTAGAATAGAAAAAGCCATTTTCTTATTAACACCAAACACTATATGTCAAAAAATGGTTAATTCCGGTAAGAATTTTGCAAGTCAGATAATATATTCAACATAAAAAACATTGAATATTTAACCATTTAATAAAGACTAAACAAAACGTTCATAACCAAAATCATATCATCATGACTAAGCAAAACCTAGGATTCATCGCACCATTCGCTCTAAACATTCTCGCTTACGTATTGGTATGGAATGTCTTCTTCGCAGATAAAGAAGCGACTCCGGATGCTGTTCAAAACGAAGTTCCTGCAGCTTTCCTCGAAGAAATGGAAACAACAGAAGACGGAGCCTACATCATAAAAGAAAACGACCACTTACTGACGGCAATGAACGATCAGTAATTCTAATAAGAAATTATTTCTCAAAAAGAGCCACCAGATCTTACATCTGGTGGCTCTTTTTGTATTAGGTGAATACGCTAGGTTAACTCATTATTAAATCTAAAATTAGGAAATATGAAGAAATGGTTAATTCAATCAAGAGGGCTTTATGCTGGATAATATCTTTAATACTTTTGAAGTACAGAGATTTTATATCTAAAGAACTTCCTTGTACAAAACCAAAAAAACGTTACTAAAGCCACAAAATCATGACCAAACAAAACCTATTATTCATTACACCCTTCGCATTAAACCTCCTCGCTTACCTATTGATTTGGAATGTCTTCTTCTCAGATGAAGAGGCGACCACTACTTCGGTTGAAGACAAAGTTCCAGCAGCCTTCCTTGAAGAAATAGGAGAAACAAATGATGGAGCTTACATTATAAATGAAAAGGACTACCAGCTGATGACAGCAATGAAAAATCAATAATCTTATACAATAATTTACTATTTGCAATAGAGCCATCAGGTGTTACATCTGGCGGCTTTTTCTGTTTTTTGGCGATCCTACCGTTGTCTAAAAGGGTAACATTTTGTGTTTTTTGGTATTAAGACTAAAGATTATGTCAAAACATAGTATCTTAGTACCGAAAGAACCAAAAGAACCAAATGATATACACGGCACTTCACTATGTAGTCCAGCAATTGGATGAATTCCTTAAGCTTCGATTTTCAGAGCAATCTACTACGGCCATTCTGGGTACTATTCTGAATGAATCAGGTTCCGTTCCTGAGGAAAATCAGAATAAGATTATCATCTCCTTGATGAATATTGAACAAGAGGCCATTCACCCCTATGCAACAGATCCACGACGTATAGGTGATAAGGGTATTATCGAAAATGAACCCTACAATTTCAATATGGACATCTTAGTCTCCTCCCTATTCAATGACTACGGAGAGTCGCTAAAGTTCCTGTCGGAATCCATTTACTTCTTTCAATCAAAGCAGGTTTTTACTCCTGAAAATTCACCAGGGCTGGATCCGAAAATCGACAAGCTCAGCTT
>CAZDTI010000299.1:0-10740 GCA_964508085.1 uncultured Saprospiraceae bacterium
ATCGTTCCATAGCGGAGGCTGAAATAGGTGTGGTTGTTTATGTACATGGGAAGAAGAAAAAAAGATCTTTTTTGAGATATTAGTGGGTTAGGCCGCAAGCCTAAAATTCCAAATCATAGGAGCCCCATCTCATGAAAAATACGTTTAGAATGTTAGGCCTGTAGCCTGTCATTCTGAGGTTTATAAAACAGAATCGCATTGTGTTTATTCTTACGGGTACTGAGCCCTATGCATGCGACAATGCCTCTCCTGTCATTCCGAGCGACCGACAGGGAGTCGAGGAACAGGAGACGCAAGTACGTTTGTATTTTGAGCGAGGTACGAGTCGAAAAATCTTGCTCTTTCACAAGGAGCTAGATTCCTCGGCGCATTTAAGCTCCGCATAAACTTGCTCGGAACCTCCGTACGAAAAACAAGAACACGCTGCGATCCTTCGACTCGCTACGCTCGCTCAGGATGACAGCGGTATCTCCATCAAAATCATACCCCCGAAGCCCGCAAAACCGCCTTTCCTCCAAACCGCTTCCGAATAGCATCCATCTGCTGCAAAAGCTTTGTTTCTTTTATCGTATCCTCAAATAAATTGATCTGATAATTGCCATAAACCAAGTGGCTGAAACGAATCCCGATCAAACGAATCAACTGCCGGCGATTGTACAACTTCTCAAATAACTCATTGGCCTCAGCCGCAATTGTTTTATCACTTGCCGTATGCCGCAACCGTTTTTGCTTGGTGTAGGTATTGAAATCCGTATAACGTATTTTTATTGTTACACAAGAAGTCAACTTTTCTGATTTCCGTAATTCAAAGCAGAGTTTATCCAGCATGATGCTAAAAGTTTTTTTAATCAATTGAAGGTCTATGGTATCTTTGGAAAAAGTATGCTCTGAGGAAATCGACTTCTTTTCTGTAAAAGGTACGACCGGACTATTGTCAATCGCATTCGATTTTTTCCAAAGACTGATCCCTGGTTTTCCAAATTCTCGTTGCAGTAACTTAGGTGGAATTTCGCTGAGGGTTTTGATGGTTTTCACGCCCATTAGATTCAGTTTTCGAGCAGTAACTTTTCCGACGGATGGCAATTTGCCAACTAGAAGCGGAGCGATGAAATTCTTCTCCCTTCCGTTTTCTACTTTGATTGCGCCATTGGGTTTGCCTTGGTTGGTTCCAATCTTAGCGACCAGTTTATTGACCGAAAGGCCAAAGGAAATGGGAAGTCCCGAGTTTTTGATAATGGATTTCCGGAGTTCCGTAGCCCATTGATAACAACCGATGTAACGATCCATTCCGGTAAGATCAAGATAGAATTCATCTATCGAAGACTTCTCAAAAATGGGTGCTTTCTCTCCGATGATTTCAGTGATTAGCTTAGACTGCTGGCCGTAGCTTTCCATATCACCACGGATGTAAATACCATCGGGACAAAGACGCCGTGCTACATTCATAGGCATCGCTGAATGAATGCCATAGGCTCGTGCTTCATAGCTACAAGAGCTGACCACTCCCCTGCCACTAATCCCACCAATAATGACCGGTTTTCCTTTTAAGGAACTATTTTTCAGCTGCTCAACGGACACAAAAAAGGCATCTAGGTCGAGATGCAAAATCGCTCTGTTATACATTTATTTAAGTTTAACTGTTAACGATAACTATTAACTGCCCACTAATGTGTAGGTTATTGACATTAGTTTTTAGCCTCCCTCCAAGGTGTTAGCTTGGGAAAGCGAATGGCCAAGTGTTGAATGGCTATCTTATTTTTTTAAATTGCATGATCGTATTAATCCTTCGGGAGGCCGAAAGAGCAATATTTTGTAATTAGAGCTACTTGCATTCCTATAACAATAAAAATACATCAGCAAAAACATTACTGGCTTTGCTGACGGCACATGACCGCCAGCATCATAAATGTGTGGATTCTCAAGTAAAATTCTTGTATGAAACGGGCTACTGCCCTTGTGGAAACGGGAGGCTTAGTTTACTCAAATAAAAGGCATGCAAGCAAATAACAAAATGCTTACATACCTTGTGTGTTTAGTATGTTTAATTGACCTGAAGCATAGGAAATAGTTTAACGCTTCAAGTACATCGACAAATATAATAACAAATTGTTACACTTTCAAATAAAACTTAAAACTTTTTGTTATTTTTTATCACTATTCCATAGTTTCTATCGCTCACAATTAATAAATATGATTTTTTATTACCTTTACTACGATGGAGATCGCGCTTTCTGTGCTAGTAAAAATACAAATAAATAATTATGTAACATTTTGATTACATTTAAAATATTAAGTATGAAAAAAAACATTCTATTCTTATTAACATTGTATTTTCTTTTTATTTTCAGTTGCAAGTCAAAAGAAGAAACTGGCATATACCATAAATGTTGTGAGCATGTGCCAGCAGAACTAGATCTTAACCCAGGCAAAATATACATTCCTAATATTTCTACTCCAAACGGAGATGGAATAAACGATATTTTTTTTCTTCATACAGATGATGGTATAGAAGAGGTTGAAGTCTTTAGAGTAACAGGTAAATCTGGAGAAATTTTGACTGAAGAATTTAATATTTCCACGCAGAGTTCAATTTATCCAGCTGGTTATGCTGGTACAGAATATGGATTATTAAGTTACTACCTAAAAGTTAGGAATACCAATGGTGAAACCTTTGAGTTTAATGGATCATTCTGTGTTTACAACTGTGGTGATGATATATCTGGAATTAATTTTCCAAATTGTGGATTCCCAATACAACATAATGGACAGGGAGAGTTTGAGCAAAGACTTAGTTCTGGGGAAGCAGACTGCTTTAATTAGTAAGGGAAATCCAGTAGACTGTAAGAAAAACATTGTTATACTAAATTAATAAAACCAACATCATGGAAATAGCATCCAAAATCATCATTGCACTCGTCGCGGTATTACACATTTACATCTTATGGTTCGAAATGTTTGCCTGGACAACAACAGGACGAAAAATATTTAAAAGCTTTCCGCAAGACTTGTTTGAACCAACGAAAGTAATGGCAGCCAATCAAGGGTTGTACAATGGTTTTTTAGCAGCTGGTTTGATTTGGTCTTTGTTGATTAGTGATCCGGAGTGGAGCCAGAATGTTGGTTTTTTCTTTTTGGGTTGTGTGCTGGTGGCAGGGATGTATGGTGGTTATAGCGCGAGCCGGTCGATTTTCATAACGCAGGGGGTTCCGGCTTTGGTTGGGATTGTATTGTTATGGTTGAGTATTTAAAGGTAGATGGGAGATAAGGTAGATGGGTGGATGGGTTTTCCCTTTATACGTACCACACTTTAGTGGGAAGCCTATCCGCCTATCTCCCATCCACCCATCTCCCCTCTCACTTTATCTCCAACCACTTATGCGTCTGCAAACTCAAACGCCATTTCGGGTTTTCCAAACAATAGTTTAACGTAAGCTGTGTATTCTCCATTCCTTCAGGGCCATCCATCGGCTGAAGGAAGAAGTGATCGAAATCTAGCTTTTCATACAACTCCGGCTCCGCGTTCTTTTGTGGGAACACCAGCTTAAGTTCATCTCCTTTTTTCAACAATAGTTCTGTATTTGCTTTGGGGCTTACGCAAATCCAGTCGAGGCCAGCGGGAGCTTTGATGGTTCCATTGGTTTCTACGGCGATTTGGAGTCCTGCTTCGTGGAAGGCCTTTATTAGTTCTTCATCCAATTGTAACAATGGTTCTCCGCCCGTGCAAACGACGTAAGGTTGTCCTTGGTTTTTATCTGGCCAGAGTTCCATGACTTTTTCTGCTAAGGACGCAGCAGTATATTTTCCTCCGTTTTCGCCATCCATTCCCCAGAAGTCCGTATCACAGAATTGGCAGATGGCTTTAGGGCGGTCTTTCTCCAGGCCCGTCCACAGATTGCAGCCTGTGAAACGACAGAAGATGGCGGGGCGGCCGGTGTGAGCGCCTTCGCCTTGAAGGGTGTAGTATATTTCTTTTACTTTGTACATATTTTAATTTAAGCTATACGCTTCGCCACAATCACATAATAATCAAAAAAGAACGCCTTATCAATCAACATCGGTTTTTCTATTACACAACCTCTATTCGTCAGAAACGCCTCGTACTCCTTTAAGTTGTATTGATGCGGATGGAGAATATCTCCAGGAACTGCGCGAAATAGATGGCGAAAAAAAGACCAATTGTGCGCATCTATGGATACCACTAACTTCCCTCCTACTTTGGTATGCGCTACCAATTTATCAAAACAAAGGTCCAGGTCAGAGACGTGATTAATGGCATTCAGGCAAAAAACGGTATCGTAAGGCTCAGGGTTTTGAAATTTTTCAAGGGGTTGCGAAAAGAAACGGACATTTGGATATTGATTTCTTTCAAAATGTGCTAACTTCTCCTCATATTGATCCAGTAATGGATCGACGGCATCGACTTCCTGATTTTTGAAAGTCATGAAGATACCGGCAGGGCCACAACCCGCATCTAGGATACGCTCACTATTTTGAGGGCTAACCTTGATCTGAGTCAACAAATTTTGCCAGTAGTTGTTTTTCCATTGTTGATAATCTGCCTTCGGTTTTCCCGAAAGGTAGGATTGCCACCAACGAATCTCTGCGGCCTGGGCTATCTTCCAGCGTAATTTCATGGCGGCAAAAGTATTGGTTTTCGGTGACAATTTAGTAGACTTTGTTTGGTTTCCGAGAGGCGGTATCATTTTAGTTGAAATTAAAGCTGGTTATTTTAGGTAGATGAGGTGATGAGGCAGATGAGGTGGATGAGGCTTCCCTTTATACGTACTACTTTACGTAAGTAGGAAGCCTCATCTGTATCTACCTCATCTACCTTAGCATCAAAAAAGGAACTTTTAAATACACAAAAAAATGCTATTCATAAAAGGCAGCCGGATCAGATTCAAATATACCGGCGAGGAAGGAACCATTGTGGAGTTGTTGGAAAATGACATGATCAACGTGGAGTTGGATGATGGAGAAATCATTCCGGCTTTCGAAGAGGATGTGGTTAGAATAGAGGACGATGTGCGGTCGCCGCATAAGCCAATTGTGAAGGCGAAGAGTGTTCCAGGGAAACAGCAAAAGATGCCACAACAACCAAAACGTGTCGCTCCGGAAAGCCAATATCAGATTCTGAAGAGCATGGGGATTCAACTGGCTTTTGAGGTTCGAAAACGAATCGATGGGACGACGGAAAAATTCATCATTCACCTGATTAATGACACCAGATATGATGCGCTCTATAGCTTTGCGCTAAGCAATGAAAGAGATACGACCAAAACCGTGAATGGCAAATTGGAAAAACTAACCGCTCTTGCCATCGCCGAAATGCCTTTTGATATGCTGAATGATTCGCCGAAGGTAGATCTCGATTGTTGGCAAATTACCACAGAAGGAACGGGAAAGAAGCTTTCTAAGACCATAAAAATAAAGGCACAGCAGTTTTTTAAAAAAGTGGCTACCGCGCCTATTTTGGACATTCCGGTACATCATTATATCGTCTTTGATAATTTTGAACCGGAAAAAACGCCTCCTAAAACGGAAGATCTGAAAAGTTATACTCAGCGAAAAGTAGAGGAACAGCCTAAAAAGAAACCTAAAAGTCACGTCACCCACACCACTTATAATACCAAGGCTTTCGCTGAATTTAAAAACGAGCTAGACCTTCACCTCGAGAATCTAACGAATAATCCACATGGTATGACTAATGCGGATATATTGCATTTGCAAATGAAGCATTTTGAAACTTATATGAACAAGGCCATCCGGCTTGGGGTTCCAAAGGTTTTTATCATTCATGGGCTTGGAAAGGGGCGTTTAAAGAAGGAGATTGGGCGTTGGTTGGATGATAATGCCTATGTGATTTCGCACAAGAATGAGTATCATCATCGGTTTGGGTATGGGGCTACGGAGGTGGAGCTCTAGGCTGTAGATCGTGGTTTTTCCCTATCGTTTTTTCCTCACGCAGAGGGCGCAGAGCTATCGTGTGATTTTCACATATCGTTTTTTTCCTCACGCAGAGATCGCAGAGGGCGCAGAGCTATCGTGTGGTTTTTACCTGTCGCACTTTTCAATCACACAGAAGGCTGCCCTGAACTTATCGAATGAGGCCACAGAGAGCACAGAGCTATCGCGAGTATTGTAAGTATTTGCTCTGTGCCCACTGTGAACTCTGTGTGAGCAATCCGCACCTCAAGCGCAGTTACGAGTTTTGTAAGGAAATGCTCTCCGCTCCACTCGACAACGTCAGTACAAGCCTCTGCCTACAGGATCAACACTCTAAACACAATTTTAAAAAAAATAAAAAATAAATTTCCCTACTGCAAAAATTCGCTATAAAACACATTAAATAAATTCATATTTGTTAATTGCCAATTATCTTTTTCCTAGGCACACTTGTCACAAAATTATATTTCTTAAAAAGGTTACATGACTTTCAGAATAGACTGAGGAAGTGGCTTTCGAAAGTGCTTTGGCAAAGCTTTTGCCTTAAGAATAGGTGTATCACTAAAATCCTACGAACATGATAACCTATGAGATGGTAAAAAGGGCGATGGTAAATCCGCCACAAGAAGATTTAGTCGATCTGTATAATGAGCTGGGGGCTTACGTTACAGATCATAAAGACTGTATCAATGATGAAAATCCTTTCCAGAAATTGGAGAAAAAAGGGAGCTTTTGCATTAGTGCCACTAGTATCCAAAGCAGTTATATTGCTTTTGTATTAGGTAAGCATAGTGACTCCATCTTCCCGGAAGATGTCATCAGCAAATTTTTCAACATTCCTTCGGAGTACAATGTACAATTTGGGAATATTACCGGAAAACAAATCAACGGTTGTATCTGCCTAATTCACCTGGAAGATAAACCTTATGATTTGCAAATCATTTACGATAAAATTTATAACTAAGTTTTGTCACGCCGCTACCGAATTCCCCCAATGAATTAGGAGTGCCGACTTAAATTGGTGATCCAGACTATAAAAGAATAAAGAAGTAATTAAAAAATCCTTGTCGATGATGTCGATAAGGATTTTTCAATTAGGCACTAAATGGTTCTGTTTAGAATCATTAATTGGATCAATCAGCTATAAACAAATCCTTAATCTCCGCTTTCACTTCTCCATCAGCATAAAGTGCCACAACAACCTGTTCCTTTTCCACAAAAAGCTGCTTAATGGTCAAATCAGCAACAGTACCTATGACATCCAATTGCGGATGCTGCACTAAATTTTTCATTTGCTCTTGAATCGCCATTTTAGTTTCCTCTAATTCTTTCTCTACTGGGTAGTTCAAATTTTCCTGTAATTGTTTTTTAAGATTTCGTTGGAGCAACCAAGCCATGCTCTTTTTCAGAAACTGTCGGGTTTTCAATTCAAAGTCGAAATCAGCCAGTTCGAGTTGGCCTTTATCTTTGTTATAAACGGGTTTGCCCAAAAGGTATATGCTACCATCATAATCCCCAGACAATTTAGCGTTGACTACTAGTTGATCATTTTGACCATAGACTTTGATGTCTTCCACTTTTACCTTTCTTTTGCCATCCTCAAAGACCTCCCCGAGGAGTTGTTTTTTGGCTTCTGTTTCTATCAGATGATAAGGCACCTTTGTTTGGAAATAAAATTGGAAGCCCTCACCTTCTACTGGTTTTTCCTCCAAAATCGGGAGTTTTTCAAAAGTTGTATTTTTAATATCATTCTTATCCACAGCAATATCCGTTTTAGCTTCCAGCAATATGGATGTGCTTACTTTCCTTTCAATTGTTTGTAAAGGTGACATTATAATTTTGCTTGGACGAACAGAAAGCCAGGCATCATATTCTTCCGAGACGAGAAATGGCTTTTGCAAAGTGTCTACTGCTAACTGTGCATATTCTTTTAGCGCAAAGCGATCTTGCAGTTGCTTATCTATTTCATTGGTAAGGGTTTCTTTGCTTTTATCGATTAGCTGATTCGCAACTCCTTCTAACGGAACTTTTATGATGCCCATATCGAGACTTGGCTTATTCGTCCATTTGTAGTCGGTTACGGCGGTTTCTGTTTTAATATTCCAGTCGGGGTCTATCTTGTAATCAGTTTGCAGACTTAAAGTAATCGCTCCATCCGCTTTTAAGTCAGTGAAACCAACGTTCTTTTCCAATTCCAAATTAAGAGGTACATCAAAAGTTACAGCGCGGCCTTTAGCAGCCAGTCTGATGGTTCCGTTTTTGGTTACTTTGACTTTTAATCCATTCCCATAATCCTCTGGAAGGACATCTCCTTCGATGAAGAGTTTATCAATTTGATCATTAATCGTCTTTTCCAGATCATCCAAAGAGATACTGAGCGGAAGGCGAATGGTAGAGGCTGGAAGCGCTGCTGCGGTTTTGTAAATTTCGGTAGGCGCTGTCGGTTTATTGGTTTTGCAATTGCTTAACAGTAGAGATAGAAAAGAAAGAAAGAGTAACTTTTTCATGTAGAAGTATTGTGGAAAAGAAAGATCAATAAAAAAACCACCCCGAAAAGGTCAGCCTCCATAATTAACCGTTAATCAGGAATACCTTTGAGCTCGGGATGGCAAGTTCTTTTTGTAGAATAACTCTCTCCTCTTAGCCTTTATTGCTACCGCAATATAGGGATAATCTCAAAAAACCCTTGATTTTACTGGACTTTCCGAGGATAAACGTAATAAAAAGTTTGACATAGGAAATTTCTGTTCTAGCTATTCCACTTCAATACTTTAGTGCTTATTTCTCCTGCCAAGGCACAATGTTCTTACTCTTTATTGCGCTAAATTGTTCAGGAATATTTTCAATTATAGTCAGTTTCAACGCTTCTATTAATTTTCGTTTCATAAATCTGCGAGGCATAATTAAACTAACTTCTCGGGTAGGTTTAGGATCTTTAAATTCTTTGACCATTTTTGCCTGCTCTTCGGTAAACCCTAAAGTTGCCAGCTCTGGAAGTAGTGTATAGCCATATTGTTTTTCAACGATTCGACGCAAAGTTTCTAGACTAGCCCCCTCAAACCTTACATTATTGTTGTTTTCCAAAAAAGAACTTTCACTACAAATACTGATTGCTTGGTTTCTGAAACAATGTCCTTCTTTCAAAAGCCAGATGTCCTTTAGATCCAGATCATAAATATCAATTTTCGATTGATTGGAGAGCGGGTGATCGGCTGCCAAATAAGCAATAAATGGCTCATAGAATAAGGTACTTTTTTGCAAACCAGGTGTATCAAATGGAGTTACTAAAATTCCTAGGTCCAAATTGTTGTTATATAAATTAAAAGCAATTTCTTCAGAGAGCATTTCATTGATTGTAATTAAGGTGTTTGGAAACTTTTGTCCGAACTCTATTGCAAAAAGCGGAAGTAAATAAGGACTCAAGGTTGGAATAATTCCAATTCTTAACTCCCCTTCTTCCTTCTCTCTCGATTCAATAATAGAATGAATGGATCTTATCTCCCCTAAGCTGATCCTAGCTTGTTCAATAATTTGATTACCAATTTCGGTTGGCCTCACCGGTTTTTTAGAACGATCGAATAAAAGAACATTTAACTCTTCTTCTAATTTCTTAATCTGCATGCTTAAAGTAGGCTGAGTGATGTGGCATTTTTTAGCTGCATTTGCAAAGCTTTTACATTCACCAACAGCTACAATGTATTCCAATTGAGTTACGGTCATTTGCGTTTTTATAATGAAAAAATAGAATGCGCTAACAAAGGGCAATCTTTGATTTTATCTAATATAGTTGTTCTTCAAATAGAATTTTAGCTTGTCAGAAACATAAAACACCAAAAGGTATCCTTAAAGACAAAATCGATTTTTACTGTGTAAAGGGGCCTTAAAGGGGCCTAATGTGATACTTTTGTGATAGATTTCACATGCCCTTGTGATAGATGTTATAGAAATGACCTATTTCAAACGTAACATAGATAAAATCTATGTTTGTTCGATTTTTTCAATTTGTAGAAATTAAAATACAACTTGATATTAGAGCCGTATTCAGGATTTTTTTTCACCCAAAAATGAAAACCAACCCGATACTCCTTTTAATTTTAAAACAACTAAAAACCCATTTATCATGCGGCAAGACAAACAATTTTTTAATAACATTTTCATTCAAAAGCTTCTCTGGCTTCGGGATATCTGCTTCACAGAAAAACGAAAAAGCTTTGCATATGCATCGCTTCTTTTCTTTTTTACGATAAGTAGTAATCAATTAAATGCTCAAGTAGTCATTAATGAAATACTGGCAGGAGGAACCATAGAATTAAAAAACATCGGAACCACCACCGTAGATGTGTCTGGATACTGGCTTTGCGATTTTCCATCTTATCAAGAGATAAGTGGCTCCACATTAGAGTGCGGAAACAGTATGATGGAACCAGGTGCTTTATTGACTGTAAATAACTTCAATGTAGTCGATGTTACTGATGGAGAAATGGGATTATACAATACTAGTACTTTCAGTGATGCAGCTGCTATTATTGATTATGTAGAGTGGGGATTTACGGGACATACAAGGTCTGCACTTGCAGTCACCGCAGGATTATGGTCTACTGGAGACTTTGTTCCTGCTTTTGGAGCATCAGAGTCCTTAGCATATAGCGGCACAGGTGAGAGTTCAAGCTCATGGACTGCTTCAGCAACAACAACGATCTGTGCTGAAAATACCGGAGGATGTGATGCAGATGGAGGTATGCTGGCTGGAGGGCCATTTAGCTTTACTGTCGGAGATGGACAAGCTGATATGAT
>CAZDTI010000300.1:0-7749 GCA_964508085.1 uncultured Saprospiraceae bacterium
TCATATTTTCCATAGATCACAGATGGTCTAAGGATTGTTTTATTTAGCCATTCTGATTCATTTAATACAAGCTCGCAGGCTGCTTTCTGCTTCCCATATGTTTTCAATGTTTTATCCAGTAGCTCTTCAGCAGTATATTCCATCTGTTCAAAATCTTCCCTGATTTCAAAAGTAGTATCATACTTCCCGAAGTCGTAAACAGATATAGTCGAAATGTAAATATATTGTTTTACATCCCTATTGATTTGTGCTAAAGTTTTGCGAAGAGAGCCCGGATAATAAGAAGAAAAATCAATAACATAATCCCACTTGTGTTCTTTTAGTAGCTTTATATCATCGGTTTCTCGATCTCCTTTTATCAATTGCACTTCTGGAAATAAATCCGGATTAGTCTTTCCTCGATTGAATAAAAAGATGTCATACGAAGAATCTCTCCATAACGTTTCGACTAATTGCCTGCCGACAAATTCAGTTCCTCCAAGGATTAATAGTTTTTCTTTCATTGCTTATGTTTTCTTTTCTTAGCTAACTCTCAGCTACCCCTAATAAAGGATTCAGTAAGTTGGCTTTCATCCTGAGCGCATACAGAACGAGTTACTTCTTGTCATTCCAAGCTAGGAAGGAACGACCGATTCGAGGAATCATATCTCCCGCAATGCCTCTAACAAAGAACCCCGATCTCCATATTTCTTCCGGACAAAATCCATTAAGGAATGTGCTAATTCGTCCTGCTGAATACTCATTAAATGCCTAATACTTTCTCGAACTTTAATAGCCGCGGGTCGGCCAACGTAATTTTCTAAATAATGATCAATCACCTCCTTGTACAAAGAAGCTGTTTTGTAAGCATCTTGTTGAAAAAGCAATTCATCAAACTCTCGAAGCAAATCCAAAGAAAGACTGTCTTTTAAATGCTGATGCAGCTCATCTGTCATGTTTTCCTGGGCATACAAGAGTGCTAAGACCTTTGTTTTTCGCATTCGATTGGGCAATGCCTCTAATTCCGTCAAGATCGTTGCTCTTAGTTCCGGCCACTTTTTGCCTGCATTATTTCTAAGGAACTGAAGGAATTCTAGATCATAAGTATCCAGAAACAACTCTTTAGCCAAGGAACCACTTTTCTTTTTCTTCTTTTGAAAACGGTAAGCGCTAAGTAATTGCTTTTTAAACTCGATCGCTTTCTCCGTATCGTCATTTCTATCTAAGGCGAACTTGGATAGTTGCTCCAATTGTACCCAGTTTTCATTTTGAGCAGCGAGTAAAATAGCTTGTTTTAAAACTTCAGGATGACTAATGTTCTCCTCCAAGTACCTCTTTAAAGCAGCATCGTTATGTTGCAACTCGAATAATTGAATCTTGAAATTGACAATACCTGCAGAAACCTCAGGATGCTTTAGTACAAAACTATCTTGGCTCTTTTCTTCTAAGATTTGTAAAAACTGCGAAGATCTTTCTTTTGTTCGAGCTGCCTCTAGCAATAAATTACCTAAAGGTTGCCACAGATCGTAAAAGTAATAAACTCGCTTTTCTGCTTCACTTATTCCCAATCTCCAAATTTCACTTTCCAGCTCAGGGGCTAAATTTGCTTTTGTCGTTTTTCGCAATAGTAACAATGAATTCACAATAGCTTCTGAAAACACTTTACGATCTTCCGTGAGTAACAACATTGGAGAGAGAAGTTGCAACATAGCTTCGGTTGTTTCAAAAACGTCCGCATAATGTTTCTTATACAATGCATCTTCGGCCTGTTTCAAGAAAGTGTGTAACACCTTTTTCATCATCTTCCAATCATTGCGACTCATTGTCTTACCAGGCTTCTTGATGGCTTTTACCGAATTAGCTAGCAGTTTACTAATCGGTTCATTGTCCTCAGTCCGAGGTAATAGGTGGGCAAAATGTGCTTTCAACAATATACCAAAATTCCGATCTTGACTGGCATACTCAATTATGAACTCTTTTAAGTCTTTTGGATCACATAAATCCAAAACATAGGGTAAGGTAATACGACGAGGAATCTTAACTTTTTTCGTTTTTTTAGTAACTTTCTTCGCTTCTTTTTTCTTGATGTTAACTAATTGTAACAATAAAGCTACAACATGAATACAATAACTCTTTTTATCCGATTTTCCACATTCACAAGTATGAGCTTTTACCGTATTTCCTTTAAGTAATACCTCAATTTCATAAGATTTCTCATTAAGAGTGGCCACGGCGATCCACAAGCCTGGATCCGACTCTGTTATTCCAGATATGCGCTCGTCCTCCAACAGCTTCTCTGCTTCAACGATGACACCATCGTCTATATGCAGTTCAATCTTGGAAAGAGGGAAGGCCATATGGAGAATTACTTTTTTTTCTACCGAATAGGTTACAACCTGTGAAGATAAGGATTACGGCTGACAAATCTTCATTCTTCAATCATCAAACTGCAACCTCGAATTTCGCTACCATCCATTCTACCCATGACTTCAAAACTACCATCAGCATATACTCGACCCAAATCATCTGTGGCAATAAAACTACAAGTATCGATATTCCCCAAATCAACAATGTTTAAAACACCCGATTTACCGGTCTTCACCAATTGGAAAGGATCGGTAAGTTCTCGACAAAATACTTTTTTACTAAAGCTCGGATAAAAAAGTCCTTGGCCCTTACTATAGGATTGGGACAACAGCTCTGTCATCCCATATTCAGAATGAATCAAAGGACTATGAAATGCAACTCCCAGAATCCGATGCAATTCCCTACGCGTAATTTCTTTCCGACGACCTTTCATACCGCCTGTTTCCATGATAATGCAATGACTAAGGTCTTGGGGCTGATCTTCCGCAAAATCAAGCAAAGCGAAGCTTACACCTATTAATAAAGTAGGAATTTCTGCAATTTTATTTTCTTGTAAAATTCTTGTTAAATCTGTTTGATGATTTAGAAAAAATCCACTTTGAGGATGATTACTTTCTTCAATAAATTTTTGAACCATAAAAACTAAGGAAGACCCCGTTCGCTCCAAATAAGAGGGGAGGAGTGCTAAAATGCAATAATTCTTTACCGAACCATAAAACTGCTCAAAAGCTTTTAAACTGGTGCTTTTGTACCATTTTTTACTCCTCAAATGATGCTGACTATTGACTTGCCCCGTAGTTCCACTGCTTGTAAAAGTAAGCTGACTTGGCCATTCTCCACTCTTTATTAAATGCGTTTTAAAAAGAGAAATAGGCAAAAAAGGAATAGCCTCAACCTTTTGAATGTCATTCGGTTTTATAGATAACAAATCAAGGAATCGCCCGTACAAAAGATTATTAGCCGCCTGATATCGAAAGACCGATAAAGCAACCATTTCGAAATCCTTAGGGGAATCAATTTGAGCAATCTGTTGGAGCAAAGACTCCCTGTTTATATATGAGTTTGAATTCAATCTTAAGTAATGTTGGTCGGTAGAATTAGAATGCACGACAGTTTACACAAATGTACTTTCTTTACTTCAATAAAAAAGTGTAAATTTCGTTCTTCTAATAAATAAGTAAAAGCTAAGCTCTATAATACCAAGAAACAATTATCATCGAAAATCAATTCCTATGTTAAATCGTCTTCCAGTCACCGTGTTCGTAATGCTTTTGTTGGTACTGTCTGCTTGTCGAGATCCACCGGATTACCCTAATGAACCTGTAATCGAATATCTAGGAGCAGATAAAAAGATAATGACTCAAGGACCATCTTTTGGTGATTTTGTGATGTTGACCATTTCTTTCACTGACGGCGACGGAGACTTGGGTAGTTCCGACTTTGGAGACACCACCAGGGTTTATTATGCTGACACGCGTCTTGCTGATCCAATTGTTCAATCGGTTAGTATACCAATGGTTCCTGAGCTTGGCACTGCCAATGGGATCTCAGGAGAAATTACATTTAAAGTACCAAATAGCTGTTGCTTCTATCCACCAGGCTTTCCAATAGATTGTGGTCCTCAAGAGGGATTTCCTACTGACACCATTATTTATGATATTTATATATTGGATCGGAATGAAAATAAATCTAATGTAGTACAATCAGAACCGATTATATTACTATGTAACTAGTGTTTAATAGGATTAGTGCGCGGTAAAACACTACTTTAGCAGTGTTAAATCGAAAAAAACAATAGGTTCGTAGCTTTGCTGCGAACCTATTGTTTTTTAGGCTTACATTAAATAAACACAAGATTCATAGAGAGTCAAACCATCTTTTGCCTTGACGTTGAAAGTCGAGGCTCACAAAAAAAATAACAAAGTTATGGGGTTCTCATCATCAGCTCAAAGCAGTCTAAATGCTAATCGAAAATTAAGATCATCTAACAAAAGAGGATTCAAAACCTCTAGAGACAAGTTCTCTGTAAAAGCTTTGCCTAAGTTAGAATTTACAGAAGAAAGCAGGAAACGAGTGAAAGCCGAAATAAGAAGAAAAGACACAATTGGACTTACTGTAATGATAATTGTAATAGTATTGATCGGAGTTATCTTATACAGTTGGAGTTAAAGGAAAACCCGGTACAGAAGACCATATAGGATTCAAAATTTATTTACTCAAGGGACAATTTGGGGTAAACTGAGGGCCGGAGGGGGGAGTAAGAAAGTAATAGTGTAGAAAGCCCCAGCAAAATAAAACAAAAAGCCCAATCCGAAAAACATCTCGCTTGTTTTGACTAGGTCTCTTTTTCTCTCCTCTTTGATTACTCAAATCATTAAACCAGCAATCATCTAAGTTCCACATTATAAGGCAAATAACAGAAACAACAATCATCAGTTCAACTAGAAAAGTACGCTTATATACCAGGACTTTCAAACACGCGCTTCAAACGAGATTTCTTTTACGTCGCATAGTTACGAAAACCTTAGAAATAATAAATATAGCAGCTGCAAAGAATGCAGAACGTTTTTAATGTAACTCAACAATAGAAAATAAGTTGTAAAATCCTAAATTAATTTCAAACTTGCTCAAACTGCAATCTTGCCAATCCACTATACACCCCATTTTCTAACTCAGACAATTCATCATGTGTCCCTTGCTCTACAATCTGCCCCTCATCCAAAACAAAGATGGTATCTACCTCACGAATAGTAGCCAAACGGTGCGCAATAATGATCGAAGTCCGGCCTTCCATCAAAGTATCCAGAGCCTCCTGTACAAGTTTTTCAGATTCTGCATCAAGGGAAGAAGTTGCCTCATCTAACAATAGAATTGCAGGGTTCTTTAAAATAGCTCTTGCAATAGCGATACGTTGTCTTTGTCCTCCGGATAATTTGACGCCGCGCTCTCCAACTATAGTGTCTAAGGTTTCTGGAAAAGTACTGATAAATTCCCAGGAATTTGATTGTTTTGCCGCAGCAATTACTTCTTCATCAGTAGCATCTTCTTTTCCGTAAAGGATGTTTTCTCTAATGGTTCCTCCAAAAAGTATGACTTCCTGTGGTACCAATGACATACAGTTTCTCAAATCCCTCAAGTTGTAATCATAAATACTCTTTCCATCGACCTTAATGTCTCCACCATTAATATGGTAAAATTGCAATAACAGCTGTATGATGGTTGACTTTCCTGCACCAGACGGTCCCACTAAAGCAACTTTTTTTCCGGAAGCAATATCAAGATCAATTCCAGTTAGAATCGGACGATCCGGGCGAGTAGGATAAGTGAATGCTACATTTTGAAACTGGATGTCTCCTTTTATTTCTATTTTATTTACTTTATCATTTTTACTCAAATCAATTTCGCCAGGCGTTTCTAAAATTTCACGAACTCGTTCCGTAGCCCCAATGGCTCCCAATAACTCCGGGAAGAAATTTCCAAGACTTCCTATGGCACCTCCTATGATAAAAGTATAAGCCACAAAGGAAACCAACTTCCCCGCGGTCAAAGTTCCAGCAGCGACCATCATAGCAGCTTGCCAAATGATAAACATCAACGCACCGAACATCATGGTTACAATAAATACGGTAAACAATGCTCGACTTTGTGCATATTTCATCGCAATGCCAACTACCTTATCAATGGAAGAAGAATATCTTCGAACTTCAAATAACTCGTTGGAAAATGCTTTGACAATCTGAATCCCCATAATACTTTCTCCCAGAATGGAGTTTGATTCCGCCAACTCTCCTTGCCTCTTCTTTGACAACTTTCGGATATATCGACCAAAGAATATGGCAGAAACAACAACAACAGGTACTGTCAACAACATAATACCTGCTAGTCGTGGTGTAGTAATGGTCATAAACAAAATTCCAACGGTCAGTATGATCAATTGACGAATTAGCTCTGCCAAGGTTATGGAAAAGGTGCTATATAGTTTTTCAACATCTGCGGTAAGCCTACTGATTAAATCACCAGTTTTCGTCTCCTCGAAAAAGGTAATGGGCAATGATATGAGCTTTTTATAAAGTGTTCTTCGAATGTCCGCAATTCCTTTCTCAGAAACCTGAGCAAACAGCATTACTCGCGAATAAGAAACAAACCCTTGAAACAAAAGGACACCAGCCATCATAGCACCAACTTGTTTTAGACTAAAGTCATATTTTGATTTACCTTGAGCTATATCCACCATTTCCCCAATTAGATAAGGAAAAATCATAAAGACAAGAGAGGAAATGAAAAGCAAAATCAATCCGAAAAAGAATTGCCAACGATAAGGACGAATAAACTCAAAAGTCTTAAGCGCCTCTTTCATTGTTTCTCCATTCAGCTTTGGCTTCGGAAGATCATCATTTAGGTCATTACGTTTTCTACTCATTTTGTCTTTTGTGTAAAATTGTAGGGTAAAATGCCCTTAGATTTACTAAACTTCAGTATACCGTTCAGCGATTAGTAAACCTTATAGTTTTGAATCATAGTACGGAAACAGGTAAAATTACAGAATTATAAACAACAAAATTCCAAAATTGTTATTCTTGACATTCTTATGATGTTAGTTGGTCAAAGGAAATGACATTCCATTTACAAATCCTACTAGAGTACAAAGAAAAGCCTAATAAAGCCCTTGTCTTTCCGAGCGAGCGCAGCGAGTCGAGGAAAAAAACAACAGGTAAGCACCAAATGGTACTTACCTGTTAGAAAATTCATGAGATTAAATTCAATTTGCCACTAAGATACTAAAACATCTCGGTACTTGCAAAGTGGAAGTTTCCTTCAATATCTGCATTTTCGTCAGAATCAGAGCCATGAACAGCATTTTCGCCGATACTAGTAGCATATAGCTTACGAATGGTTCCTTCTGCAGCTTCAGCTGGGTTAGTTGCTCCAATCAAGGTTCGGAAGTCTTCAACTGCATTGTCTTTTTCTAAAATAGCTGAAATGATTGGGCCAGAAGACATAAATTCTACCAATTCTCCATAGAAAGGACGCTCTTTATGAACGGCATAGAATTCGCCTGCTTTCATAGGAGAAAGGTGTGTCTTTTTCATAGCAACAATTCGGAAACCCGCTTTGTTAATCATTGCTAAAATAGCTCCTGTATGACCCCCTTTCACTGCATCGGGTTTGATCATCGTGAATGTTCTGTTACCTGACATTTTAAAGTTTATTTTAATAATTAAAAATTTAATTTGTAGCGTTTTATACGCATTCTAAGTCTTTTGTTTCATACCTGTATGGCACTTAGAAAAATACCTTTACGTAAAAACGCTGCAAAAGTAATTAACTAAGAGAATATATTTTGTTTTCAAGGATATTTTTTTCAATTTCGCAGCTTATTTTAACTGGGGTAGAAAGTAGAAA
>CAZDTI010000300.1:7849-10680 GCA_964508085.1 uncultured Saprospiraceae bacterium
CCGCCAATTAACCAAATACACTAATCCACCAATCAACAAATTAATGACTAATCTCAACGATCTAAAAACTTTACTTAACGTTCCGAAGAATATCGTGCTTACTTCTCACCGGAATCCAGATGGTGATGCCATTGGCTCCACACTGGGGATGAAGCATTTCTTAGATCAATTCGGTCATACCGTACATTGTATTTTTCCTTCAGAATATCCGGATAATGTGGCCTGGATGCCTGATGCAAACGATATCATAATTTTTGACATAGATCCAGAACGGTCAGAAGAAGTCCTCAAAACCGCGGATTTAATCTTTTGTTTGGATTATAATTCATTATCCAGAGTTGATAAGTTGGGAGACCTCATCAATAAGATGAACAAAGCTGAATTGGTTCTTATTGACCACCATCTAGATCCAGACATTAGAGCCAACTTCATTATGTCAGTTTCTACTGCCAGTTCTACTTGTGAGCTTGTTTATGAGTTTATTTTGCTCATGGAAAAGCAATTGTCTATCTCCATTGATGTTGCAGAATCTTTACTTACAGGAATACTTACCGATACAGGTTCATTTAAATACAGTACCTCTCCAAGGTTATTCGTCATTGTTTCAAAGCTTGTAGAAAGAGGTGCTGACTTGACAAAGTTGCAAGATTTGATTTTCAATTCAATGAATGAAAAGCAGTTGCGACTTTTGGGGCATTGCCTGAAGCACAGAATGGAAATCCTGGAAGAATACAACACGGCCTTGATAACGCTCAATCGTAAAGACTACGAAGTTTTTGACATTCAAAGAGGAGACACTGAGGGAATTGTAAATTATATGCTAAAGATGAAGCACATTAAAACTGCCGCATTTATTACTGAACAACCAACTGTAGTAAAGTTATCTTTACGGTCCAAAGGAGATATTTCAGTGCAATCCATTGCTTCAAAACACTTTAAAGGAGGTGGGCACAAAAATGCGTCGGGTGGATATTCCTTTACAGGGTTGAGAGCAACAGTAGCCAAATTTAAAGAGGTTTTACCTGAGTTTAAAGAAATGCTTACTGCAGGGTAAACTGATTGCAATAGCGCACCTTTACACATGAATTTTGTCACCGACCGATATACTCGCACGCAGATCTCCCCTAAGAAGGTGGGTAGGTGACCGATGAGAAATTTTGATATTACCTTTTCAACATTACGGAAATCTGCAATTAACTTTAAACAATAATTCTACATGAGATATATTTCTTTCCTTTTTTTGATTTCCTTTATTTGTTTTGTTAGCTGTAGCCAAAACGACACTAACACTAAGGAGAATTCTAACAATAAAAATACATCATTGGAATTCGTTGGTTCTACGGCTGCTAAATCTACGAATCCAATAGCCAGTGGTACAGAAGGAAAAACAACTTCTGGGTATCGTTATAGATTTCACATAAGTACTAACGGGATTAAGCCAGAAATTGGAGATCAGGTTCGTTATCACGAAATTGTATTCAAAAACGATTCTTTGGTTAGTTCTACCTTCTATCGGTTTGAGCCAACCTTAGCGATCATTCCTCCGTTGACCGAAATTCCAAATCCACCACCACCAAATTACGAAGGTGTAATGATGATGAGCCCAGGAGATAGTTTAACTGTATTCCATGATTTGGACACCATTTCGGCCGCTAACCTGCCAAAGTGGTTGAAAAATAGCGATGTACTTCGATACGAAATAAAAATGGTTTCCCACCAGCCAAAGTCAGCCATTACAGCGGGTTTAGAAGCAACAAAAGCTCGTCTAGTGACTGTCGGAGATTCATTAAAAATGGCGATTTCCGCTTTCAAAACTGGAAAACTAGCTCCAAAAATTAAAAAAACAGACTCTGGACTAAGTTATATAATCCATGAAGAAGGAAAAGGGGATGTCCTAGAAGCGGGTAAATACCTTCAGGTTCATTACATGGGGATGTTGCAGGAAACTGGAGTCTCTTTCAATAATACTTTTGGCCCAGCAAAACCTTTTGCTTTCCAAGTCGGAAGGGGTCGTGTAATCAAAGCTTGGGACGAAGCTTTGCTGAAAATAAAGAAAGGAGGAAAGATAACTATTTTTGCACCTTATTCTTTGGGCTACGGAGAGGCCGGTAGGCCAGGTAAGGAGGGAGAACCGGCATACATTCCTGAACGTGCGGACTTAGCGTTTTATGTGGAGATTATTGATGTGAAATAATTATTATCTATATGGAATGGAGAATGGAAAGGCCTGTGAGTCCTTTCTATTAAAATCATTACAGAACAAATAAAACTACCTGACGAAAAACATGAAGCGATCTTTGTTTTTTATCATAATTTGGATGGCTACGATTAGAGTAGGATTTACACAGTCGGACTCCTCTCTTCATTTAATGAAAGTGAAGGATAAATTGAAAAAGACGAAATTACTTGAAAAGAATCGTTTCAGAACTTACAATGCCAATGTCTTCAAAAAAGATAAAAGCATCATGGATACAGGAGTATTGTGGGATGTCAATACGGAGAAGATTATTTTACTGCCGAAAGATCAATTCAGAAAATGGAAAAAGAATAAATTACAAGAAGATAAACTTACTTTTATTGAAGTATCGACTCAAAACACCAGACTAGTTAAGATACATCCAAAAAGCGATCTTAGAAGAACGGGACTAGCCGGTTTCGGGGTTGGAATAGTTCTAGGAATTCCAATTGGATTGATTAGGCAATCCGCATATAGCAAGAACGGTTGTGATGGAAGTTACACGGAACCACCTTCGGGAATAGAGTGTATTGGAGGTCGTGAGGGTCTAAATAATTATGTGTAAACTACTTTCGGAGTGTTTTAAATTTTTATA
>CAZDTI010000301.1:0-10618 GCA_964508085.1 uncultured Saprospiraceae bacterium
TAATCCTATTTTTTAACTGTAAAGTTATTTTGAGACGATACATATCTGCCCTCATCCACCATTATCTACCCTTTATCCACCCTCTCTCTACCAATTATTAAAAGCCCAGTTAAAGATGATGTCCACTAATTCGTCATTAATATCATCGATTAAGTCATCTTGTATACTTAGTAAGTTTTCGTCAGTTGGGTAATCCTGAAAGAAGGAGACGGTTTTTTTCTGTGCTTCCGGTTCGGTCGCTTTATTGTCGATGTATTCTACACTCATACGGATGGTCAATCGACTGAAGCTGGTGGTTTCTCCTTGTTCTGGTGCTTCTGCAGTCACATCATAGCCAGTGATGATGCCAGAGAATTCTATATCCGGGTCAACGTCTTTGTAATTGAGTCTGGATTCTCCTCGTATTTTATCCTTAAGGCGTTCTGTGAAAGTAACCGATAAAGTCGGTGGCGGTGGTATTTCTCCTCCTCTAATTTCGACCTCAAAAGGAGCTACATAAAAGGTGTTGGCATTCGGATTTATGGAAATGCCACGAAAAGAATAGCAGGAGCTGAAGAGTAGACAAAATAAGAGAGAGATGGAGAAAAGTATGGCGTTTTTTATCATAATTATAGTTTATCATAGACTTTATTTGGAGGTCTATTGGGTTGCAAATATAGATTCCCTTTTTCATAGTTAAACGAAAAGGGTTGGGGTTTTATGGTTTGGAGGGGGGATTTTGTTTATTGGATGGGAAGCGGTACTTTAACTTCTAATATTAAAGGTCGTATCCAAAATCAACAAAATGAAAGTCATTATAACCGGAAGCACAGGAATGGTAGGCAGCTTAATTCTAGAACAATGCCTGAATTCAACAAAAATAAAAGAAGTTATAAGCCTGGTTCGCAAGCCTTCAAAACTGGAGCATTCTAAATTAAAGGAAGTCACAATCAAAAACTTTGAAGATTACTCGGAACATAAAGCCTTGTTTCAAGAGGTAGACATGGCCTTCTTTTGCATTGGAGTTTATACTGGTCAGGTAGCCGATGATTTGTTCAAAAAGATAACGGTGGATTATGCGGTCCAATTTGCGAAAGCAGTGAAGGAAAATAGTGCTGGCGCAAAATTCTGTTTGTTAAGTGGAGCTGGAGCTGATCGAAGTGAAAAAAGTCGAACTGCTTTTGCACGATATAAGGGAATGTCAGAAAATCAAATTGATACTTTAGCCTTGGAATTTTATACTTTTCGGCCGGGGTACATTTATCCGGTCACCAAACGTGAAGAGCCTAATTTGATGTATCGTGTTTCTCGGGTGTTGTATCCGCTTGTTAAATTGTTTGGTAAAAATATGAGTATAAAATCTACGGAGTTGGCGGCGGCTATGTTTAAGGTTGGGGTGAGTGGGACTGATAAGCGGGTTTTGGAGAATCGGGATATTTTGGAGGTGCATTAATTTTCTGAGTAAGTGTAGAAAAAGTATTGAACACTAAAAACCACTAAGGACTACCTTTCTTTTTAAGTCTTTAAATTTATTAATATAAGACAAAACATGATTAGATATATTATTACTGTCTCGATACTATTGTTTTTATCAGAGAGCTTGTTGGGGCAATCATTAATTAGAATTCAAAACCCATCTTTTACTGGAGAGCCAACAGTTGGGAAAATGCTTATTTCGACTAACCTAAGAGGGTGGAAGTGTTGTGGTATTACCGAATTCCCTGGGGAATCTTCATTTGATATTCAACCGGGATTTTATAAAACAAGGAGTACCGCTTTTCATGGCGAAACTTTTATTGGATTAATCACCAGAGAGAATGGAACATATGAGAGTATGTGTCAGAAATTAGGAGAAAAGCTATCTAAGGACAGCACCTATCAATTGAGTGTGCACTTAGCAAGATCGGAGAATTATATTTCTCTTAGTCGTTATGAAATAGAGTCATTAAAGAAAGAAGGAAAGAATTACAATTACAATCATCCTTGTGTCTTGAATGTTTGGGGAGGTAATAGTGAATGTGAAAAAGTTGAATTATTGGCTCAGTCAGAGGAGATAGGACATACCGATTGGATTAATTATACTTTCACGTTTACGGCAAAGAACGATTATGAATATTTATCACTAGAAGCATTTTTCCCAGACAGGAATAATTTTACAAGAGGTAATTTATTGTTAGACGCATTTAATTCAGATCAAATTTATAAAGAGGATAGTATTTATTATGGAGGACTAGCTGCCTACGAAATAGTAAATTTGATTAGAGAAAAGAAAAGTAGTAGTGACTCTTCAAGTCTAGCGATTATAAAAAACATAGACCTTCTTAATCAGAAAGATGGTAATTTAATTCATTTCTTAAATGAAACAAATGAGTCAGAGTTAGCTTCTATTATTAAGGCTACAAATCTAATTGGTGCGGCTTCTATACATGAAATACTCACAAAGCTTTTTCGTATAAAATTTGAAAAGGAACACATAACAGAAGAGGAGTATGAATTTGTGACCAACAGCAATGCTGTTTATCAAGAACTTATAGAAGAGGTTTCTTTGGATAATTATTTAACAATGTATGTAAGACAAAATAAGTGGATGATAGTGAGAGATATACTAGGTTGTCATTAGTGTATATGCGTTAGACGGTTTTAGGGTAGACGATTTACAGCCGCTCATACAATTCTGTTATTCCGGAGGGCGATACGATAATAGAGGAAGGCACTAAAGTTATGATCAAAATCAGAAGCGAAGATTATGAAAAATTAAATGCCAAGGCTGAAAATGATTTTTTAGAAACTTCGAAACTAAATTATATTCGCTTTTATTCTTTAGAAGTTGCTGGGAATAAATTATTTGAGAAAAATCATTTAGAGGAGTTATAGAATCAGTATACCAGGCTAAATTTCAGTATTAAACCAAAAAACATGGAAAAAGCATTTACCATTCTTCTTGTACTTGTCTCCTTAAATTTGTTTGCACAAGATAAATTCAATCATGTCAACTTCAACAAACTCACAACGGTTGAAGGAACGGAATACGTTATTGCTTCTATAGAAAATAGAGGAAAAGGATTCAAGGTAAAAGACAAATATTTATTATTTATCAATACCATAAATGGAGATACAACCCAAATTGATTTTCCCAAAGATGGACGAATTCAAAAAGTAGAACAAGTTAAAATTGAGAACCTGAGAATTAATAAAATAATCATTGAAGCCAAAACTATTGATTTGGATGGCAAAAAAGGAATCGGCTGGAACGATCCAAGTCAACTATTTATATTGTCAACTGATGGAAAAGAAAAGACGCTATTAACTGGTGAAAAATTATTCGTTCAAAGTTGGGTGGTTAATCAGCAAACAGGAACCATTACGATCACTGGCCATTACGACAGCAATAACAATAGGAAGCATGACAAATCGGATAAAAGTGAAATTGGCATTTATGATCTGAAGAGTTTGAAGTTGTTGTATAAGATTTAACCACTATTCGTTAAGTATTGGATTAGTGTTTACAGTGCAACATATAGCTTGCTGATTATTAGTTGATTGTGCTAGTAGGAGAGGTGTCTATGTAACATATTGGTAAATAACATATCTAGCTTTGTCGATTTTTGTAATCAATTGAAACATAAACGTAACATAGAATTTTCATTAGAATTTATTTTTGATTTGTTAAATGATTTTTTCAAAAATTAAATTCCTAAGTAATGAAAAAAATAAATACAGTAGTTATGTTGCGATATATTTTTCAGAAATTAATTCTTATTATTATACTTGCCCTGCTAATGACCTCTTGTAAAGAAAAAGACTTCGAATTTCAAGTTATTAACAAAACCTATTTTGACATTATTGAGTTTGATCTAGATTGGTGTCAGGGAGATCATAAATTTGCTATTGGCCCCGATGAAGAGTCGGAGGTATATGTGTTGTCTTCAAAAAGCGCAAACTTGGGTTCGTTGTGCTTTGGTGTAACATTATTTTCAAATACTTCCGGAGCTAATCGAGTATTTACAAATAACTGCGGATGGGCAAGGGGGAGAGAACATTTTTCAACAGCTAGATTGAATAAAATAATCATCCTTGAGGATATGGAAGGTGATACAACTGATTGCGTAGGTAATCTGTTCCTATTCGAATTCGAATAAAAAACTATCCTACAACAATTCCACAAACCCCGGATCATTCCCCAAGGCCTCATTCAATCGCTTGCAACAACGAGCCTTCGTGGTCTTAGCTACGTTCGCATTATTGTATCCCAACAACTTGGCAATTTCATTTAAAGACTTCCCATCTACAATAAATAACAACAATATTTTCCGACATTTTTTAGGCAATGTCTGCAATGCATTTCTGATCAATTCAATTTTGTATTTGTCTTGTTGACTCTTTTCCTGGAGGTATTCCTGTATCACCAATTGATCATAGGCTTCCTCTTCTTTCTGATAAAGATAGGATTCTGTAGATAGACACGAACGCATCTCTTTTTCCTTCTTTTCTTTTTTTGCCTTTTTCAAAAAAGTGATTTGGCATATGCGGTATAAATAACCGCGCAAATTTCTACCGTGTTTTATTTTGTTCTTTTTTACCTTTTTTTGAAAGACCAATAAAGCCTCACTAAAGGCATCTTCCGCATCCACTTCTTGACAATGAAACTCCCGACGAAGTTTTCTGACACAGTAAGATCGGTTTTTCATCATTTTAGAAAGTAGCGAATTATCGCCCTTTTTAAATCGCTTAACTAGGTTTTTAAATGGTGATTTCATTTCGTTTTGTTTTAAAATTTTTAAAAAATCTTAAAAAGCAGAAACAGAGGCACTTAGGGGCGGAAATGCCATTGGTTTGAGTTGTTTATTCTTGTTTTGTTGTTTACCTGTTGGTCAAAAAAAGGATATGTAAGAGAGGGATAGGAAGTAGTAAGTAATCTTCAAGTTTTCCTTTTAATCAAATGAATTATGGGAGAAGATATTACTCTTATTACCCATTTGACGAAGTTGAAGAGATGGAGGTTGGGTGTATTCAAAATGTTTTATCATACTAACTTATCATAACAAAAACCTTATATCATGACTAACAAGACTAAGATTATTGCCTTGTGCTGTATTTTATTACTACTTCAATTTGCCTGCAAAAAAGATAACGACAAGCTTTGTGGAAATTACGAATGCCTAAACGGCGGCGATTGTATCAACAATGAATGCATCTGCGAAATCGGTTACACCGGTGAATTTTGCGAGATGGAACACATTCCCAGCAGTATGCAGATTTCTAAAATCACCGTCACCAATTTTCCAGAGTGGGGAAGTTCTAACAACATATTCACTTCGGATCCCAACCCTGACATTTATGTGCAATTGTTTCATAACAATAATTTGGTGTATAGCTATCCTACGAATTATGATGAGGCCATGCCTAATACGGATTATGAATTTAAACCATTCGAGAACATTGTTATTCTTGAGCCCGATCAAGAATATACACTAATACTGATGGATAGAGATGACGACCCAGATGATGTCGTAGCGGAACAAACTTTTCTTCCTTATTTGAAAGGACTCGGCTTTCCAAAAACAGTGATCATTAATGAGATCGGTGATTTGTCTTTTGAGCTGGAAGTGCAATACAGCTTTTAATTGTTTGTCTATGTGCTGTGTTTTTTATCTAAATAACAATAAAATTACAAAAAATGAAATCGCTTAATAATCTATTCCTCTACTCTGCGTTACTGCTAACTTTATTTTTCACTGCTTGTAAAGACAAAGAGGACGAATGTCCGGAATACACCTGTAAAAACGGAGGTGTTTGTTTTGAGCAAACCTGTGCCTGCCCAGAAGGTTTTACAGGTTTGGATTGTAGCAAAGAAATTTTAACACCCTTGCTAATTACTAAAATTGTGGTCACTCGTTTTCCTGCTATTCGTGTAAACGGGGAAGAGTGGGACGGCGGTTGGGGCACCACTGATCCTGACCTGGCCGTTGAGGTAGAATATCAGGGACAAACCATTTATGCCGCTCCAGAAGATTATTCTGAAGCCGACCACAATGAAATTTACACCTTTGATATTCTTAGTGGATCTGCGGTACTCTTCCAGCCTGATGATACGTATAAAATCGTTCTTAAAGATCGGGATACCTATACTGATGATCTTATGGGAGAAGCGTCTTTTAACACTTTGGATCTTTTGGAAGGAAATAACGATTATCCAGTGACTGTTGTAGTGGACAACAGTGGAAAAGTCGCTTTTGAGATAAGTTTGGAAGAGCGGTAAAAATTAGTTTTTCAACATCAAAAGAATTAAATCATAACATTCCGATTCGTAATGAAAGCCAGAACCCTAATTATTATGTTACTTTTCAGTGGAGTCCTTAAGGCTCAGACTATAAAAGAATCATTTATAATTAAGGTTCTGCCTGATAATGGCTGGGTTTTAGAATTTCATAAGAATGGAAGTTATGAATATTACCACTGGAGTGGATTGGGGAGTGGAACACTATTGAATAAAGGGATATACACTATGAAAAATGGTTTGTTGTCCCTTCAAAGCATTGAGAAAGATTCTTTGTATAATAATGAAATTCCAAGCAAGTTGTATTACCGTAGAATTTCTAAAAAAAGATTCGAAAAAATCGAAAGAAGTGTGTTTGCAATAAAAAAGAAAAGAGTATTGTTTAGAACGCGATATGCTGTTTTAACCGAATTTAAACTAAAAAAATTAAGTAAAAAGATAAATGAGTAATACTATTACTTACTCATCTATCTCATACTGTTTAATCTTCCGGTACAGCGTGCGTTCAGAAATACCCAATTCCGCAGCAGCATCCTTTCGACGGCTTTTGTGCTTTTTTAGCGCTCGACTGATCATGGTTTTTTCCATGTCTTCCAAGGAGAGGTTTTCTTCAATTTCCTCTACCTTTTCATAATTCGGTTCACCAGGGCGGTTGATAATAACTGGACTGGAGTCGTCCAAGAATGTAGGTCTTGGAAGTTCCTCTTCATTGCCGTCATTGACAAAATAAGTTGGTTCCGGTTTTGAAAAAGAAGGGGCTACATCTCGATTACTCGAATAATCCGCAGATTGCAATTGGCGCAAATTACGCATATCTGGAACACTGAGATCATTGTTGCTGATCAGTTCAAAAACTAATGACTTCAAGTCGTTCAAATCCTTTTTCATATCAAAAAGGAGTTTGTAGAGTATCTCTCTTTCTTCCAAGCCGCCCTCGCCTTTGTTGCGTCGGATGGCAGGTAGGTTTCTTTTTGATAATTTTGGAATCGATTCTAACAAGAGTTCTGCGGTGATGTTTTTCACTTCCGTCATCACAGAAAGTTGTTCGGCTACGTTCTTTAGTTCCCGGATATTTCCTGGCCAGGGGTAAGCAGATAACAATAAGGTCGCTTGTTCATCAAGACGGATAGGGGAGGTGCGATATTTTTCGGCAAATTCAGAAGCGAAGTAGCGGAATAGCAAGTGTATGTCTTCCCGCCGTTCCTTTAAAGAAGGCACCTTAATCGGCACCGTATTCAAACGATAGAAAAGATCCTCTCTAAATTTACCATCTTGGACTTTTTCTTCCAGATTTACGTTGGTAGCTGCGACAATGCGCACATCCGTTTTTTTGATAGTAGATGATCCTACTCTGATGAATTCGCCGCTTTCTAAAACCCGCAACAAAAAGGCCTGCGTATCCAATGGCATCTCTCCAATTTCATCCAGAAAAATGGTACCGCCATCTACTGTTTCAAAATATCCTTTTCGTTCGTTAGTAGCTCCGGTAAAGGCACCTTTCTCGTGTCCAAACAATTCAGAGTTGATTGTTCCTGCAGGGATTGCTCCGCAGTTGATGGCGATAAAATTATTGTGCTTTCGCGAGCTTAATGTATGAATGACCTTAGAGAATACCTCTTTTCCGACACCAGATTCTCCGGTAATCAAAACAGTAAGATCAGTGTTAGAAACGCGTACGGCAGTAGAAAGGGAGTTGTCCAAAGCCGCAGAGGTGCCGAGGATGCCGAAGCGTTGTTTTATAGTATGTAGATTCTTCATGTATTTATTTCGTAGTGGAGTGGTTTTCTCAAGAGGTGTTGTTTCTATTTCTTGTTGTTGGTTTCTTCGATTTGTTGTTGGATGAAAGCCTTATGTGTTTTAGCCTCGTGTTCTACTAAAGTCCTTATTTCCTGATCGCTTAGTTGCTCGTTGTAACGTTTTCTGAATGATTCTTTCTTGTCGGAAGTTGTTACATCATAGAAAACTGAATTAAATATTATTTTGATATAAGAAGAATGAGACTTGCCTTGAAGGTCGGTTCTATTTAAGAACTTAAAGTCAGACTCAATTTTTATTTTGTTACAGGTATTGTTGAGTTTTGAGTGGTGATAATTATTCTTTATCCCATGTTTACTCAACTCCTCATGAGTATCGTTCACCCATAATAAAAATTCTGTGCGTACATAGAAGGATTTAAAGCGATTACTAGACTTCAAAAATTCTAAGCTTAATTTATTGATAGAATGCTCAATTAACAGTCTGATACTCATACTGTTTTTTACAACGTCTATTTTTTCTCCGCTAGATTTAAACTGTTGCTTTAACAAAGCAATCTCCTTATCCAAATCACCATCTTCCTCAATTTTCTCTCCTTTGGCCCCACTAATCATCAATTCCAATGAGTGATGCAAATTCACTGTTATATATTCAATAAAAGGCGTAATTATCCCCGCATCTGCTTGCCGCAAAGCCGCAAAGTAATTTAGCTTATCTTCTGTTTTAATAATCACTGGCGGGTAAGCACCTTGCATTAAAATAAAGTTCATCAGTATTCTCGCTGTCCGACCATTTCCATCATCAAAAGGATGGATGCGAATAAACTTATAATGAAACTCTGCAGCAATTAGAATAGGGTTTGAATCAACCTCTTCCATCTTTTTGCGGTACCACTCTATGAGATCATACATCATAGCAGGCGTTTCTTCTGGCGTAGCAAAGCGGAAAATTTCACCAGTTTTAGTCCTTACATGATTAGGACTGGTTTTATATTCTCCTATTTTGATGGTACGTTTAGTTAGTTTTCCATCTGGTGTAATGGCATCTACTTCATAAGACTCTTTTAGAATAAGTTTGTGTAATTCTCTAATAAAACTTTCCGTTAGTGGTCGCTTTTCTTTTACAACATCTTCTACCCATTTAACCGCATCATTATGACCAGTCATTTCAAAGTGATCCTGCAACGGTTTGCCTTGAGCAGTAATTCCAAAAAGAATTAGTGCTTTTGTTTCTCCATAAGAAAGGGAATTTCCTTCTAGGTGATTAGAGTGGTAATTCCAATCCAGTCTGAATTTTTGCATGATCCGCTGTTCATCTTCGACACTCAATGGCCGGAGACTGTCCAATTCTTTTTTTAGCTGAAAAGCTTTTTCAAGATGGCTCATGCAGGTAGCATTTTTCTTTGAATAGTTATTTATCTTGACTTCTGAGACTTTCTCAATTTTTTCCACCAATTAAAGCCTTATGTTTTTTCGCCTCATGGTCAACGAATTTTTTTATTTCCTCCTCGCTTAATTCTTCAGCATAAGACCTTTCGATTGAAAGTTTTTTATCACTCGTCTCAAAAGACCATTTTTTATGATCCAGTTTAAAGGTTAAAGATGATTCATAATCAAAAGGTTCAATTCCTTCACGATCAAAATGCTCATAACGATATTTAAAGCAGACATAATCTGTTTCGTCAGTGACTTGATTTGCAATAATCATCAAGGCAAAATCACCAGAAGGTCTATAGTGGTGAGCGCCAATTTTTAAGGAATAGTCAGACTCAGAATAGAAAGAATCGAATTGCTCCATAGTAGAGAAAAAGATATTATTCTTCTTTTCGTAAAAGGCATATATCATCTCTAAAATACCATTTCTATCTCGAGTTTTTTCTTTTCCGGGGTGGCTCATAACTATTGCAGATATTTTGAGTAATGATGGTTTTAAATAATTAGGAAAATCGGGATTGTTCTACCTCTGTGTCAATCCTCTCGCAACCCTTAATCCCTAAGGGAAATCCGCCCGCTGACACACTTTATGAAACAGTCTCGAAAAATCTAACTTAATAACAAGGCCCTATCTCACAAAAAGGACATCACAGGTTCCTCTATATAAGACTCTGGAGGAGTCGTCCCACTATTAACCCAGAGTCGCAACTCTGGGTTATTCCCCACAAAACGCGTAAGACTCTGGAGGAGTCAAACTCCTATAATCGGGGGAGTAGCAACCCTTATACAAAAACACTGTAGATTCGCTCTAAACCAACACCCCCTTCAAGGTAGCACTAGTTACCTCATTCACTTTCACCTCCACATAATCCCCCGGCTTCAAGCCCTCCGCCTTCGGGAAAATAACCATCTTGTTCTGCGAGTTCCGACCTTTAAAATCATGCTCCGATTTCTTAGAAGTACCTTCAATCAAAACCTCAAAGGTCTTCCCAATATCCAATTTATTATGTTCATGAGAAATGGCGCGCTGAACGTCTACGATTTCCGCCAATCTTCTTTTTTTATCATCATAAGGTACATCGTCTTCATATTTTCGAGCGGCCAAAGTTCCAGGTCGTTCAGAATAGTAGAACATGTAAGACATAGAATATTTCGCCCACTTAATCATACTGAT
>CAZDTI010000302.1:0-10616 GCA_964508085.1 uncultured Saprospiraceae bacterium
TGTGATGATACAGATGCAATGATTAATCCTGACGCTATTGAAATTCCGAATAATGGTATTGACGAAGATTGTGATGGGGAAGATTTAACGGTTGCAATTCATCACCTAGATAAATCAGCTATCTATGCTCACCCAAATCCATTTAATGAATCAATCCAAATCTACGTGAGAAATAACAATAATTACAAATATTCCATAAGAAATAGTAATGGGATTGAAATTACTGAGGGGGTAATTGATAATAAAACGATTGTTATTAATACAAGGCGATTTAATTCAGGGTTTTATATTCTCCATCTGAAAGATCTTTCTACAAACGAAACAGTTATTTACAAGCTAGTTAAATAAATTTTTAGTCGCCTAAAAAGATAGGTCATCCCAAAAGTAGGATATGCACGTACCAAATAAAAGTGAATACTCATACAGAGGCTTGTACTGAGCCTGTCAGGTGCCTTTTCTTCAACGCATTCAATTGCTCCTTAGAAATGTCTTCGTTTTTCGTATGAACGGAGCCACCAGTCTTATAAGCAAAACTTCCAAGTACTGCTCGTTAATTCCGGAAATAAAAATATTCAACAAGAATTTTACAGGGATATTCAGCTCGCCAAGCTTATCAAAGTCGCTAACATCAGCAATAAAAAGGAACTCTTCCTCCAGACGTTTATCTGTCGCCCCAATCATAACAAAGACAAGCAAACCACAAAAAAAATGACCCTCACAATACCCTTGTGCGTTTCAAAAGTTTTCTTAATGTTTTTCTAAGCATCTGCCTATTTTTACTTAGGAACATTAATTAAACAAAAATAGAAATGAAAAAACTAAATCAAATAGTACTGTACATCCTTACAATTATCTTCCTTGTTGTTATCAAAGGATATGGACAAGAAACAATCTTTGAAAATGCATTTGAATTTACGGATACTATCGAGTCAAAATTCATAAATGAAACAAGAACAATAACCGTTCAATTGCCAAAAAGCTATTATGAAACAACTACCCAGAATTATTCTGTACTTTATGTCTTGGATGCACGACTTCATCAGCGCAATACTAATTTTATTCATAATTTCTTAGCTGAGAAAGGACACATTTCGGAATCTATTCTGGTTTTTATTCATGATACTGGTAACCGGAGCAGAGATTACAATACCTTTTTTAGAGACACAGAAACGATAAACGAAGGTGCGGATCATTTTTTAAATTTCTTGGAAAAAGAAACAATTCCTTTTGTTGAATCTAAATACAGAGCTTCAAATTACCGTATGTTATCCGGGCATTCTAATGGAGGGTTGTTCGTGATCCACAGCCTTATAAAAAGGCCTGATTTGTTTAGAGCCCGTTTTGCTTTTAGTGCCTCTTCTCATCATATTCCAAAACAGAGAGCCTTGCTAAAGGAGTTTTTGATAAATCATAAAGACTTACACAGTTACTTCTATATGAATGTTGGAGGTTCTGAGTTTTACAAACAACAAGACTCTTACAACGAAATTAAACAACTGTTTCAGGACTATGCCGCTGAAGGTTTACGTTTTGATTTTGATCATCATGATGCCGATGGACATCAAAGCTCTCCTTTTATTGGTCAATACATGGCGTTTAAAAGATTGTACGCTCCTTTTAGATTGAATGAAGTTGCTTATGAAAAAATGTCTTATGATGATGTTGTAAACCATTTTGATGAAATTTCCCTTGAGTTTGGTTATGAAATTAAACCGAGGGAAGGCGAATTAGTAAGTATGGGAAATTACTTCACCAATTATATTCCTAATCTTAAGGTGGTTGAAAATCTGATCAAGTTGGCTCAATATTATTACCCCGATTCAAAAGAGATTAAAGGTAATTTTATATTTTACAAACAATGGTTGGCAAACGGAATTAGTAATACGATCCAATATGCAGGTGATTTAAAACCAAATGAGGCAGTCTTGAATTTTATGGGATATCATAATTTAAGAAACCAGCATTCCAAAGAAGCGCTTTATTTATTTAAATTGGCAATTCAACTATACCCCAATTCGGCTAACCCTTACGATAGTTACGGAGAAGCATTAGAGGGTTTAGGGAATTTAGAGAAAGCCTTAAAAATGTACCAAAAGGCCTACACTATCGCCAATAGTAGGGGAGAAGACAACACTGCTTATTTTCGCACAAATGTAGAAAGGGTAGAAAAGAAAATACAAGAAAGATAGCAAAATAAGATTGTTTTTGAATGCAGTTTTGTCCAATTACTTATATTCGTAAAATCTGACGTATTAAAAAAGGAGTAACTGGTCAGCCTTACAGATGGTGCGACCCCGCAGGGGTAGGGTGTACAATCTGACGATATAGAGTTGTAGTGCTTTTGCCTTCTATTCGCGGGTTAAACACATAGGCACAATAGAACACATAGCTCTTAGTTCGCAGAAGAACACATAGCAAAAGGTTTTCAACCTTTTTTACATAGTTCACACAGCTATCCTTTATGAACTATGTAAAATTTACTGGACCTGTCCGTCCGCCAGGCGGAAGTAAATTACTATGTGAACTTTTGCGATAGTGGGCTATGTGTTCTCATATGCCTATGTGTTTAAAAATCGCATTTAAAGAGCAATTATTTATCTTCATATATAATGATACAACTAACTAGAACCTGACACAATTTTTACCCAGCAGATTGTACACCCTACCGCAGAGCGGTCGCACCTTTTAATGTGCTCTGAATAATTACAAATAGCATTCAATTAATGTAAGTTTTAAACAATGCCAAAGTTTTTATTTCTATTATCGACACTATTATTAAGCCTTGGTTTACAGGCTCAAGAAACTATTCGGTATGAAGGTACGGAGATTGATTTGGGTAATTTAAAAATATCTAAACTGTACAAAGGAGCAAACAGATCATTTGAAAAAGATCATTTAGATGGGAGAGCGGTTTATTCAATAGTAAGTGCGGAAAAAAATATCTGGCATCTTGAAACTGTCTTTGCGCTTTCTGAAAAAATAAAAGGCGAACAGGATATTTGGTTTCAACTTAGATCGAACATAAGTGCAACAAAGATTTACTTAAACGATAAGCTGCTCTTAACAAATGGAGTTGTTGAAGATTCGACCGGTGTAGGAATGACGGGTAGAAATTTGGTGCGAAAAAAAATCCCACGCAGTCTTTTGAATAATGGCGACAATTATTTAACACTTGTTTTCACAAATTACAAGGATCAGGATGCCGCAGTTCTTAGAGACCTATCTATTGGAACGCTTGAAGAATTTCAGGCACATTCTTTTGTGATGTCGATGGCACCAATACTTTTTTCAGGTGTTTTTATTTTTGCCTTCTTTATCAATCTAGCGCTCTATTTTTCATTAAATAAACAAAACGTATTTCTGGCACTGGCGATACTTTTCTTAGCTAACTTTTTTCTATTGTTTTATGAAACACTTTATTGGAACGGATTACTTCCTTCCGCATCTTTTATAAATAGCTATAGCTTGCGAAGAGGGATGGAGTTCTTTATTTATTTTATGTTGCTTTTTGTTTTGTATTATGAATTTAATTTAAATAGAAAGCAACTTATTACTGCGGTACTTATTTTTATAACAGTTGCCATAGTTTCGAGTTTTACAGATTTTTCAACAGTACTCATTTTAAGTGTTTTGCCATTTTTGTTTTCGCTATACGCGCTAAGTGGAGAAAAAGAAAAGAGCTACTTCATAACAATGTCCTTACTTCTTGTATTTCTTTTTAAATTCATTGACGAGTGCAACTTGCTTGATGATTTTGACTTTGTTTATACTAATCCATTTATAACGTCTATAGTCTACAAATTAAACAACTTGGGAATAGTGCTTTTTGCCATAGTGATGATTTTTACTTCTGCTAAAGGAATTCTACAAAAAACAAAAGCGCTCAATGAAGCAAAAACAAAATTGGAACTCTTAGAATATCAGTTTTTACAAAAACATATTCAACCACACTTTTTGATGAATTCATTAATGTCCTTACAGCAACTAATATCAAAGGATACTGAAAATGCTAAAATTATGATTGAAGCCCTTTCTGAAGAGTTTCATTTGTTGACAACTATGAGTAAACAAAAAATGGTGACAATGGCTGAAGAGATAGAAATGTGTAAAGTTCACTTACAAATCATGAGCATACAGCAAAAAGCCAACTACGAATTGGTGACCCACGGTTTTACAGGTAATGAAATGATTCCACCAGCAGTTATTCATACCCTTGTAGAAAATGGAATTACACATGGATACTCTGGAAGTCAAGACGCCATTTTTGAATTGAGCAAAGTTGAAGAAGAAGGTAAAGTAATTTATAGACTTTTTAATGACAGCAGCTTGAATAACCAAATGGAAAAACAAACTACAGGGACAGGCTTGAAATATGTTGAAGCGCGATTAGAATCCTGTTATCAGAATAATTGGAAAATGGATTCGAAAAGAGTCGAAGGAGGTTGGGAAGTTATTATTGAAATTACGACAAAATGAAAATACTCATTGTAGAAGATGTTACCTTGGTCGCAGAACGTATTGCCGATTTGGCCAAAACGTACTTACCCGGTTGCACAACAAATATTGTTTACACCCTATACGATGCACAATTCTGTATAAAGGAGGAGGTCTATGACTTATTGTTGTTAGATTTGAATCTAAACGGTAAAGATGGTTTTGAATTACTAAAATATGCAGTTGCTTCTTCTTTCCAAACGATTGTAATTACCGCAAACAAAGACCAGGCATCACGTGCTTTTGATTATGGAATACTCGATTTTATTAGCAAACCAATTTCAGAAAATCGATTTAAACTGGCCATAGATCGTTTTTTAAGTAAGGACTACATTAGGCGCGAAACTTTAAAAAGTTTATCTATCAAATCTAAAGGAATTGTTGAGTTAGTTCAAATTGATGAAATCGAATATATAAAAGCTTCTGGTAATTATTCAAAAATTTATACACTTAGTAAGAAAGACTATTTGCATGATAAAAATCTTGATAAATTATTAGGTCTTTTGCCAAAGACTTTTATTAGGGTGCATCGTTCTTATATTGTTCCTAAAGGTGGTATCTTAAAAGTAATAAAACATGGAGGTGGAAAATATGATATCGAATTGAAAAATGGATTTCATATTCCACTGAGCCGAGAGGCTTATAAACAGATTTTTTTGAAGATGTAAGCAAGTGTTTAGATGAAATTTATAGTGAAAAATATTGTAAATATGTCGTTATTTGTATTTGCTGCAACAAAGCTTGAATCATCGAATTGATTATTTGAAATAAGAAAAATATTAAAATGGAAGAAAATATAAAATTCATCGAAGAGAATTACATTGAAGAAAAAGAATTATGCAGTCAAGCAAAAATTCAGTTAGGTGAACTCAATCGCTTAATAGAAAATGAAATGATTCCTACTGCTTCATTTATTATAGAGACAAATAAAGAAATAAGGTCACCTCTTGGAGATCAAATTACAATACAACAAATAAAGAAATACTATTCGAAAAACACAGTTGATTTAATACAGGAGAATAGAATCATTGAGGAATCCTCAGAGATCAAAAAACAATTTAAATCTCATTTTATCAAAGCATTGGTTGATAATAAGGACAAGAAATATGCTTATGGTAATCTTTTTGGAGCGAATGGAGCATTAGATAATGATAAACTAGATTCAGTGTTTGAGGAGGAATGGAAATATTACTGTCAAGGAGTCTATGGAATATGTACGTTAAATGCTAATGCATCTGAAATAGCTAAAAAGGAGATTGCGGTTAAAAAGTTGATTAAGTTTAATGAGGAAGTTAAGGATAGAGAGCTTACCGTAGAAGAAAGAGAAATCCTGAAATCATTGAATACTGAATATAATAGCATATCAAACTTGTTTGCTCCTTATCAAAGAGAGACAAGTAGCAGAGGCAAATACCTAGATAAAATATTAAGATTAAATTCTCTGGATGATTTAATAAAATAAAAACATATACACTTACCCCTGTAATACTTGAAAAGAGGTTGAGGAAAAAGAATAGACAAAAGAACAATGTATTGTCTCAGAATTTAGCCTACATTCTCCTACACCTTCAAAAACCGCCCCTTCAAAAACCGATAGCCAAACTTCCCAATCCGCAACCGATCCCCATCTTTCAAGGCTTTTAATTGCTCCTTAGAAATGTCTTCGTTTTTTGTATGAACGGATCCCCCAGTTTTATAAGCAATCTCCAAATACTGCTCGTTAATTCCATAGCTAGAAGCGGTCAACAATACTCTTACAGGAGTGTTCAGGCCTCCAAGCTTGTCCAGGTCACTAACATCACTGTAATTGTCAGCAATAAAAAGCAATTCATCTCCCGGACGTTTATCCGTAGCTCCAATAATCAAGGCCTCCACTACATTCTCCAATCGATTGCCGCTACAACTGAAGTTGACAATTTTATCAATCGTGTTGCAAAACCCTTCTACGTCGTTTTTAGTCACCTCATAAATGCCACGTCGATGGTGGTCGGTTTGACTTTTCTTAGCGTTGTTTTGAAAACCATTAAAAAGCCAATAGGAGTTATTGTTTTTTTCGGATTGCTCAAAATAATTCCAGACCAATAATTCATCGATGTACTGATACATGCTGCAATCGATGTTGGCGACGATCCGCTTTTGTTTCCACTGATCTTTGTTTCGATAAAGCATGGCCTTTATTTCCTGGCTGTTATCTGTGAAATAATTGGCGTTTGTTGCAACGGCTTTCTGATCTCGAGTTACTGTTTTTAGAATATTGGTTTCTATTTTCTTTGCATCCTTTTTTGCATAATAATGCTGGAGGTAGAAATTGTAACCATCCATTTCTGCAATTCGGACAGAGTCCCTTTGTCGCCGTACCCGCTGTAGAGAATCGCGCCGCGCCAATAACATTGCTCTTTCATTTTTTCGTTTTATAAATTCTGCTTTACTAATGGTATTTAATTCAAAACGGCTGGTACGCGAAGAAGGTCGGTCCTCGTAGACCTTCCTCGTAATGTCTCTGAAGGCATAAGAATGAACGCGGTAAGCATCGCCTTTCGGCAACATCAGCGTGGCCTTTCCCTGAGAGTTGGTTACGGCGAGATAGACTTTATTGGTGTTTTCACTGACGTAAAACAATTCCTCTTTCGCCAAAGGTTGTCCTTCCAGGTCTGCGATTTTTATGTTGACCAGCACTCTTGATTTGGTTGGCATTTGTCCCTGCGCCAGATATTGATAAATGGTATCGTTTTTTTCCACTTCTTTGATTCGAGTAGACATGTATACAACCTTGAAGGTTTTTGAACAATTCTTTTCGTTGGGCACTGTAAACTTTCGGTAGTCAATTTCCTGATCTACATTTGTTGTGTATTTACGATTCTTAGGAAGCAGAAAAAACACTTCTCCTTTTTCATCTGATTCGCCATACCAAAACTGATCTGATTTTTTATCATGTACCCAAATGGAGATGTCGGCTAATGCATTTTTTCGAAAGTCGGTAACTTTCAATCGAATCAAGGCTTCATTTTTTGTGGGCTTGATTTTATCCGCTCGGTGATAGTTTTGGATGATGGTATCGGGAATGATGCCTTTGGTGTTGGTTTGGGCGGAAACGCTATAATTGGTGAGGATGCTAAATGAAAGGAAGAAAGTGAATAGTTTTTTCATGGATTTGGTTTTTATATTAGACTCAATACAGAGTTTTATAACAGGAAGCGGTAGGCATGTAGTACTTGGCTTTTGCTCATTATTTTACCTAAGAGACCTTTTTCAATTAGAAACAGTGTTAACTTCTAATCTTTGTCAAAGAGGAAATGAGGATCCTGTCTAATTGAGGGGTTCTGCGTTATTAATTTTTAACAGAGGATAAAAGGGTAGCGTTTTGGTTGAGCATTCTGTTTATTCTTAGCGAGGAATTCTGTTTGTAGATTGAAAAAACAGAGTTTTGGATGTTATAGCGGAAAGTAGTAATTTGGTGTAGACATTCAGGGAAATATGTATTTGTCATTGCTCCATTGGTAAATCGAAAACTATTGCTAATAAAACACATACCGGCCATCGGTGGCAAGAACTTCCTGCAAGCTAGTTCTCCTGCCAGCCATGTCGTATCTGTAAAGGTTATACTAAACAAAATGGAACCAAGAATCATTACAACGCTCTTTTTAATAATCGGTTTGACAAACTTAGTTTTAGGTAGTGAAACCGCTTTTTTAAAATTCGATTATCTTGATGAAAAATATCACGGCAAAGAAAGGTTTGAAGAATTAAGTTTTTCGATCAATGGAAAGATATATAGTCCTGATAATGAAATTCATGAGATTGAGATTAATACAAAAGACTTTGATGAAATCATTTTTGGAGAAAACGGGAAATTTATGGATTTCATCTTTTTGACTAAATTCAAAAAAGGAAATACTTACATTATTCAATATAACATATGCACCAACACATATGTACTATTTGCAGAGAATGACCGAGGAAGAGGAGACGTGAAGTTCGTAAATAAATCGAAACAACCAATCATAGGTGAAATTGGTTATTTAATTCAAGACACGATAAAAGAACGAAGTGAAAGTGAGTTTCATTTTGCGGTAGAATCTGCTAATTGCTATTTTAAAGTTTGTCCAATAAAAATTTACAAATCAGGTTCTAATGTTGAATTTAACTATTCGGATGAAGAATTAAATAACATAACTTTAGCTGAAGTCTATTATCATTTTCTTCATAAAGAAAAAATTGTTGTTGAATTCTCTATAAGTGGGGAAATAAATCTGAAAATTGAAAAATAAAATGCTGAACAGGTCAAGGAGAACAAGTCAAGATTTAAGAGAGGGTTCAAAAGACAAATGTTCTGTAACACTTCCACTTCGTTGTACGCTCACGTTGTATACTATGTGCCGAGCACACTTAACAAATTTTGAAAACGATCTAGGCATCCTCAATAGAACAAGATGAATCAGAATAAAAAATTAACTGCAAAATGGTCATTAGCAATACTAGGGATGCTGATGCTCTTAAATTTGAATGGACAGGATATGGAAAAATATAAATGGCAAAATCGAATACTAATAATAAAAACATCAAACAAAGAAGATCCCAAATACCTGGAACAAATAAAAGAGTATAACAATTCAAATGTAGCATTAAAAGAAAGGAAGTTACTCCTGTTTGAAATTGTGGGGGACAGCTATAGGATGACTGATTACCAAAAGTTGACAGATGAAAGTCAGTGGCAAAGTTTATCAGATTTGGACGAAAGTATATTTGATGAACTGGCTGAATTTGAGGTTGTATTGATTGGCCTTGACGGAGGTGTTAAACTTAAAGAAACAGAGGTATTGAAAAAAGAAGATCTCTTTAGTATAATCGATAGTATGCCAATGAGGCTAAGAGAGATAAGACAGAAAAAGAGCGAAAACCATAAGGAAAAGTAAACTATAACTAAAATAAAATAAAGCTATGGAAGAAGAGAAATCAAATAGTAGCTTAGTCATCGTAAAAGGAGATCATAACAATACGTATAAGCAAGAAAATTTTGCAGCGGCTGTGATTGACTTTTTGGAGAAGAAATAGCATTTATTAAAACAAACAAGCAAAAGGAATAAAGTTACTTAATCAATATCTCACGTCTTAAGGTTATATGTTATACATCATTGAAGATGTAAACTATCTTTCACTTTATAAAAAATGACCTTAATCATGAAGAAATTTCTCTTTTCATTATTCGCACTATCTATTTTCCTTTTGCCTCAATCTTGTAACGTCAATAAAGGATTAGCAGGCCTCTCTCCAGAGAAGGCTTTAAGCGGAGTACAGTCCTTATTGAGTGGTGCCACGGGCTCTGCAATAAAAGGTTTTGCAGGCAATGCTTTAAAAAATGCTGCTTTTCAAAAAGCAATGCCTAAGGGACTTTCAACCATTACCAGCTTATTAGGGAAGTCAAGCGAAGGGACTAAAGCATTAGGCCTATTAAATAGTGCTATAGGATCAGCGGTACCTGATGTAGGTTCTTCCGTATTAGAGAACGCTACTAAAAACATTCCAGCAAAAGATGCGGCGGGCCTTTTGAAAGGTGGCAGTACAGGTGCAACCGACTACTTAAAGAAAGCGACCTCTAGCAAGTTAACTGCTGCTTTATTACCTGCCATTACTAAAAAGTTGACAGACAATGGAGGCCTTAGTGCAATCACCTCTGCCTTGGGTAGTCAAGCTTCTAGCTTGCTTGGAAACGGTAAACGTTCTATAGCTGAATTGGCTACGACTGGTGCAACAGATGGCCTTTTTGCAATGATGGGTAACGCAGAGAAAGCAGAACGTGCTAATCCTACTGATCCAGCTTTGAAAGAAATTTTTGGTAAATAACACCGTGGGTTGGTTTACGGTGGACGAGCCCCGCGACAGCAGGCTCGTCCACCGTTTACTACTTGTTCTCCGCCTCAAAAAACGCTGATTAACTATCTATGGAAAACCACCTTTCCAACCTGAGTGCTACTCATCCCCTTAACCTGAATCGTATACAAACCTTCCATAAAATCATGAAAATCCACAATAGCCTTTTGCTCAATGCTTGCCTGATAAATTAATTTCCCATGAATGTTGTAAAGAAACAAATCAGCAGAACCACTTTCTGGAAATATGATGGT
>CAZDTI010000303.1:0-10600 GCA_964508085.1 uncultured Saprospiraceae bacterium
GTAGCATTACAAATGATCTTCGCACGGTTCACCATGTCCAAAGTAGCTCCAGCTTGGAAGCTAAATGTTTTCCCTTTAGGAATGATGAGGTCTTTATTAATTTGCCAATTTCCAGAAGGAATAACAATGGCCGTTTTTGTTTCTTTAATAAAAGAAAAGTCTTTATAGTTCGGAGGCTGAACAATAGGATTACGTCCCGCTGTCAAACGCTCTTCGTAAGGCCATGGGAAAACCAATGACTTTCTTTTTGGAGCCGTTGCACCCAACATACCATAGTGAATGGTCAATTTACTCAGTGATTTTTCATCAATTTCAAAACCCGCTGGGATTTTAAAATTATACAAATTGAAATCATTCGGCTTGGTAACTTCCTTAGATGGAATAATGGTTTTGTCCATTTTTTCCAAAGTAACGGTAACCGTGTCATCCCAAGTCAGGTAAGCCACATCTACTGGCAAGTACTGATTGTTACGGATGTTTAAGGTTAGCACATCGTCTTTATCGCTACTGTAATAAGCAGAAATGTAATCGGTAGAAGGACGAATACGATCACGAATGTACTGTGCATTTTCGTACAGCTTTTTTGTAGGCAATTGATAAAAAGGCCAATCGCCATATACTTTTTTAAGTACGGTTTCCATCTTCTTTCCTCTATCTAGCAAAACGGTGTCTATGAATAATTCGTTAGACAAAATTTCATTTTCGCGGAGGTAGTTCTGTTGGAATGCTTCATTGTTAATGATGATGTCCAACACCGGATCGTTTCTAAGTTTATTGTGACGGTAGTTGTCTGGTCTTGGTTTTTCTAAGAACAAAGCCAGTGTACTTCTGTCGTAATTATGCAAGCTACCGTATTCTCTGGCAATCGGTTCTGCCAGACTGGTCATTGGGTTAAAGTAAAAACGCAGGTTTCCAGGATATAACGGGTGCTTATTGTTAAATAAATCAGTAGAAGCGAAGACGGTACCCATTTTCTGCATGTCGAAAAACTGATCTGCCGGTAAATTTCCAGCGACTACATCTTGCCACATTCGCTTAACCATTAACAATTGATCACGTGCATTTTCCGTTTTCATGATCTGCTTTTCCTTGTAGGCTTTCAGACCACCATTCAATTTGAAAATGATCCCCTCTCTTAATCTGCTTCCTTCTATAAGTCGCTTGTCAAAACGTTCTTCCAGGTAGAAAATCCCAGTGTTTTTACCATTGATGCTTACGTTGACGAAGTCGGTTCGTAAACCAATGAGTCCTCTTTCTTTCATCACTTCAAAAGCCAACCAATCCGTCATAAATCCTCTGGACTTAGGAATCAACAAGCCAAAAGTTTTCATTCCATAGATCGTTTTGTCTCCTTTTACTTTCACTTCAAAAGACCATTTGTCCGGATCTACTAAGTGAGAAGTGGTCATACCGGTGATGGCTAATTTCACATCATAAGGTACTTTGTCGATGGTGATGGTCGCTGGGAAAGATTCGTCTTTGAATTCTTTAGGAATGTATTTTTCCTTCAGTGCCTGCTCCCGCAAAAACTGTAACCGTTGGATGTGCTTGAATTTTAAGTCCACTTGGAAATCAGCAATACCGGCAGCTTTGCTACCCATGTAATTTTTAACAAAAGAAAAATCACCTTTGGCAATGCTGAGCAAAGTATTGTTATAATAAGTAGACTTTCCAATTTTTTTCAAATAAGCACCATAACCGAGTGTAGCAAAAAAGCCACCCACCAATAAACCCAATAAAACAACCGCACTAAAAAAGAGAGTGGTCTTCTTAGATTTTCCAACTGTGTTTTGAATGATGTTGTCTAACCGATGATCGTTAGCTTCCTGTTTGATTTTCATATGTAAAACTATTACTGGATAAAATCTATTTTTTAGACTTTATTCTGTTGTTAGTTGATTGTTGTTAGTTTACCCATTACATACCTAAACGGTGCGGGTGAATTTGCTAAATTTTTATGATTTAGTAAATCTCAATTATTTGGTTAAATCTAATTACAAAATTCCTTTCTGATCCAGGAAGTTGATTTGCAAGCCATTGTCCAAGCCCAATAAAGCGGTACGTGCTGCACTCAATTTACCGAAGTTGGAAAACTCAACAAGGAAAGAAGCTTCCATGAATTCTGAATTTTCGTCTAATCTTTTAAGTTCTAAATCCTTGCAGTGCGGGCTAAGTGTATCTACCACATTGTCTAAGGAAAGATTGAGGTTTTTGTTCGCCAATACAGTGAAGTTGAGGCTTTTGCTTGTAGCTCTTGGCTTTACAAACATAGATTTCAACCAAACCACAATACAAACAAAGAGGAACCCGACCAAAGTGATTCCCACCTGATCCGCACCAAGTCCTAGTCCAATGGCAATGGTCAAAAAGATATAAGCCAATTCTTCCGGTTCCTTAATCGCTGCACGGAAACGTACAATAGAAAGGGCACCGACCAAACCAAGAGAAAGCGCTAATGATGATTTTACAATCGTAATAATGATCATCGTTGTCAAAGCAATCAGCTCGAAGTTGGAGGCGAACATTTTTTTGTTAGAAAGAGAGTTACCGTAGCGAGAATACAATAAACCCAGCAAAGTTGCCAGGATGAAAGTAAGGGTGAGGTTGATGATAAAAGTTAACGGGTCAATCTCAGGGGTGTGCTGTGCTACAAATTGATCAAAAAGGCTAGTCGTCTGTTGTTCCATTTTAAATGTTTAATTCGATTTTTAAGAAAAGTGCCTAATTACGCACTTATTGGAATGTTATTTTAAAATAATGTTGATTTTCTTCTTTTGGCCTACGTTTTACAGCGGCTCAGCAAGTACATTTGCTTGCGAACCAATAGTTGTGGGGCACCTGTTTTTTTAGGAATAAAGGGCTAAATCCAGCAGCGGCTCCAATTGAGCTTTCTAGCCGGTATGTGTTATAGTTCAGAGAGATAAGTTAAGTATACAATAAACTTACCAAGTGAACCCACTTTCAAAAATCTTTCTTATGAAGGGATATATTCATAAGGAAATAGGCCATAAACAGCTTTGTTTTACTCAAGTTCTTTGTTTAGAGATTATGGCACGGTTGAGCCATAGAAGGGCAAGAAAGAGGACGATTTTGAATGACGGCAAAGATAATTGTTTCTTTTAAAAAAGATCGGATTTTTTGCATTTATTTGCCCCAAGCTTCAGCTTGAGGCAAATAAAGGTTGGACTCCTCCAGAGTCCCGCGTGTGGTACGTGTTATCCGAGAGGTAAAAGACTCTGGAAGAGTCCAACCTACATTTGCCCCGAGCAGCAGCTCGGGGAAGCCGGCCCCGCCGGCGTAAAAAAAGAAATCCCGGCTGAAAAGAATTTTCAGCCGGGATTTCAAAAGAAGATAAATATCTCCTTAGTTAAAAAGCATTTTGGCGCGTCTTTCTTCCAAAAACAGTAAGGAAGATAATCTTGATGTCCAAGAAGAACGTCCAGTTCTCAATAAACCAGAGGTCGTGCTTGATACGCTCTTGCTTTTGCTCCAATGTTTGAGTCGGCCCTCTCCATCCATTAACTTGCGCCCATCCGGTAATTCCAGGCTTCACATAAGAACGAACCATATAATCGTTAACGATTTTTCTGAAGTCGTTTTGTAGGTTGCTACGGTGAGGTCGTGGTCCAACTACACTCATGTCTCCAATTAATACATTGTAAAACTGTGGTAATTCATCCAAATCAAATTTACGTAAGTATTTACCGATAGCTGTGATTCTTTCATCATTGACTTTGGTTGACTTTGTTCCATTGTGTATGTCGTCACAAACAGACATGGTTCTGAACTTATAGCAACGGAAAGTCTTTCCACCTACACCTTTTCTCATTGGTGTGTACATAACAGCCCCTTTTCCATCCATCCAAATAATCATTCCTAGTAAAAGGAAAACCGGGAAGAAAACGATGAGCACTGTTAGAGAAAAGAAAATGTCAAAAGATCTTTTTAGTAAGAAATTATTAAAGTCATCCAAAGGTGTTTGACGGTGTGGAAATACCGCTAGACCTCCTAAGTCGTATGATTTTAGTTTAGTACCTGAAAAGTGGTGTGCCTTAGGGATGATATTTACCCGAACACCCTGATAATCAGCTACTTCATATAGATTTTTTAATTGACGTTTCTTTAAAGTAGAAGCTACGAATATTTCATCTACTTTTTTACTTTTGATAACCTCGTTCAAATCGCTGATGCTACCCAATGCATCAAGACCGATTGAATTTTGGCTACCATTTTTTTCCGAAAGGAATCCAACAATATCATAGCCGCGTTCCTGAATTTTTTTAGAGAAAGGAGTAATGTGTCTCCACTTGCTTTTTTTACCAAGTACCAATAAAGCGGAGCCAAAACTGTTGGCTTTATTCTTACGCTGGTTGTAAGCTGCTAGAGCAGAGAAGAAAAGTACATTAAGCGTAGAAAACAAGAATATTGGTAATAAAAAAGATGTTCTGTTGAAGTACTCCAATTTGAATAGAATGGCAACAGTTGAAGTCATTCCAATAAATAGGAAAGAATTTAAGATGATGTACTTAATTCTCTTTTTTATCTCAGAATTGACATATAAATCCAATTCCCCATTTAGTAAAACGATAAGTCCCCAGATTAAGTTGAAAATAACACCTAGTATAAGGATATCATCTACAGCATCATAGACTCTGGAAGTTGAGAAAATGTCATAATTCTTTAGATAGAACACCAAGGCGATGGAAAGATTCAATAAAATGAATTCCATCAGAATATGGCTCGATACGATGTGTTGACGCTTTGGTATCATAGTTATTCGCGGTTATGTAAGTTGTCCATGGTGAAAAAATAAAACATACTACCGGGGGTAGTGGGGGTGTTTATGTCAAGATTCTAAGTGGTTGAGGGACAAAAAACTTCCGTAACTTCTTCTAGGAAGAAGCTTATTAGTGGTGCCTCCGGTTTAAAGGCCAGAAATAAAATGTATATGAGTAACTGATATATACAAGCCCTTAAAAGTGACTGTTCAATTTTTTTAAATATCGGAAATTGAGCAATCCAGTTAATCGTACAATAAATGTACTTGAAGGAAAAGGGATTTTATAACGTGGTTAGGTAACCTTGTCGTTATTAAAAAGTAGGGCTTACAATTTTACGAACCAGTTTAAGGGAATTGGGTTGAAGTTGATTAAGCTCCAAAGTTCGAACCACAAAAATAGTAAGTCTTTCTAATATGACAAAGGAAATGCACATTTAGATGCTGTATTCCTTACGTTTTGGGCGGTATTGGCAGTCTACAAGTAGTTTAGACTGTGTTTTAATGTGTTCTTTGTTTAAGTAAGGTAGTCTTTATGAGGTGTTTTGTCCATCAAAGACTACCTTACTGTACGATATCTATGCGTTCGTCATCTTCGCTTCTGCCGCTGTGATCATTTCCTTAAGAATTCGATCCATGTCATACTCATATGCGAAGTTCGGATAATGATTTTTGAATTTTCCAATATCAGAAACATACCAGATGTGGTCACCAATTCGGTTAGTTTCTCCTACGGTATAGTTCAATTTATGTCCGCTGATTTTTTCGATTGCCTCAATCGCTTCAATCATAGAAATATTAGAATGTCTGGAACCACCGATGTTGTAAACTTCACCCATGCGAGGTGCCTGATAGAAATTCCAGAATGCATTAATCAAATCAACAGAGTGGATATTGTCTCTTACCTGCTTTCCTTTGTAACCAAAGATGGTGTAATGCTTTCCAGAAACAGCACACTTGATTAAGTAAGCTAAGAATCCGTGTAGTTCCGCACCCTGGTGTGTTGGTCCAGTGAGGCATCCACCTCTGAAAGCCGCGGTTTTCATACCGAAGTACTTACCGTATTCCTGTACCATGATGTCCCCAGCCACTTTACTAGCTCCAAAGATACTGTGCTTACAAGCATCGATAGACATTGTTTCTGGAATACCTTCCTTGAAGTAAGCGTGACTTTCGTCCACTTCCCAGCGCTTATCCAATTCTACCAGTGGTAAAAAGTTAGGCGTATCACCGTATACCTTGTTGGTACTAGTGAAAATAAATACCGCATCAAAGCAGTGCAAGCGAGTCATTTCCAACATATTGATGGTGCCCGTTGCATTTACAGAGAAATCAGTAAAAGGTTCTTTAGCAGCCCAGTCATGAGATGGTTGAGCAGCAGTATGAATAATGACCTTAATGTCTGTGTTGTATTCCTTGAAGATTTTTTCAAGACCATCCACATCGCGGATGTCTACGGAATAGTGTGTGAAGTTGTCAAGCTGTGTTTTGAGCGAGTGCTCCATTGGCTTGGTGCTGGCGTCTGCTCCAAAGAAATATTGGCGCATATCGTTGTCGATGCCTACGACGTGAAATCCTTGTGAATGGAAAAATTTACATGCCTCGCTTCCTATCAACCCTGATGAGCCGGTGACTAATGCTACCTTCATAAGATTTAAAGTTAATTAGATGATTTAGTGATGTTAATTCTGATTGCAAGTTAAGACCTTTATCAACCAGAAGATATTCTCTAAAAGTGGTAAAATAAATATATTAATAATTTTAATTTCGTAACTGGTTGATCTACAGTTATATGTTTTAACATGCATATTGTTACGAAAACAATAGTTGTTTCTGCATTTGCTGCGATTAGCAGCTAGAAATTATCGAGATTGTGCGGAATTGTTGGGATTTGCCCCTTTTTATAGACGTTAAATTTTTTCTATTTTTTAATACGCGTGATGCGATTTTTTTGAAAAAAGTCTGCTAAATAAGTTTGCGTTAAATACGCTATTCTTTTTACGTGCTATTTAAGACAAAGTCACAGATGCCTTAGAGGCAACTACTTTGCCCAAATTCCAGTATCAGTCTTGTTTAATAATTTGTACACTTGTATCGGTGATAAAACGGCTAGTGGTATCATACAAACGATGGTACCCAATATGATACCGATCATTCCCATGTCAAAAGTTACAGCAAATAAATAACAAATCGGGATGTTCAAAATTGCTGTGGAAATCCAAGTATACATTTGCAGGCGGACTTTACCTGTTCCGTTGATCACCAAGTTGTAACTGTTGACCCACGTTGTAATACATACCGAAATTCCTATCGCAAAAGTAAGCATTATTGATGGATTTGTCACTTTTCCTTGTAGCCATATTTTATAGACAAAAGGAGAAACTAAGATCATGAAGCCTGCAGCAAATAAGGTAGCGACCCAGATCATATTGATATTTTTCATAGATTTTTTCATCCAGGTCATATCGCCTTTGCGGTAAGCTTCTGTATTCGCAGACCACATTTGATTGGTAATGATATTGAAAAATAAGATGAAAACACTCATGTACTTATAAGCAGAATCGTATTGTGGTACCAAGTCAACTCCCACAAAAGTGGTGATCAAAAATATATTAGTACTAAAGATGACGATCATAGAACTCTTAATCAGAAAAAACTGCATGCCTAAACTAAACAAGCCTTTGAAATGCTCTCGATTGGCCAACCTCCAAGTCGGTCGGTAAGGTTTGAAAGCCTTTCGGAAATAGTAAAATCCAACAAGGATAGGTACCATCGCAAAGGTAAAGGTTTTCCCTGCGCCAAAAAGAATCAATGAATCGTCCGTAAAGTAGATCAGAATCAATATGATAATTAGAAAGGCGACTTTCCCAATCATGTCAAACAAATCTTTCTTGCCTGCCATCTGCAAAGCATAAAAAATCTGATAAACCAGAGAAGCAACGAAACGAATAGCAAAGGCCGCAAACATTAGAATGGCCAGTATCATAAGCTCTCGATTGGAAACAGCGACTGCTTCCAGATCCTTAACTTTATCACTATTGGTAACCAAATCAACCCAAGGAATGAAAAAACAGGCAATGATAACGATCACAGAGGCTGTAGTGAAAATAGCACCTAGTATAAAATAAGCTGTACTCACATAGCTCCTGGCTAATTCCTCATCACCATCCGCTATGGCTTCACCAAAACGGTTGCGTAAACCATTTCCGATTCCGACATCTAATTCTTCAAACCATTCTAAAAGAGAAACAAAGAGCAGAAAGATACCATACTTGTATTCACCAAGATAGCCTGCTTGGAGTGGAACATATAAAAAACCGATTAGCACACCAATACCTTTAAAAAAGACAGCTTGAAAAATATTCTTCTTCGCCTTCACCGTCCGTTCATGGCCTCTCCCCATCAACTTATCCCACAAATTCTTAATTGGCTTAATACTCATATTCTAATCGGGGCGCAGATTGCTTTTCGGAAACTGCTGGTTTTTTGTCGTTAATCGGATGGGCAACAAACTCCTTCATATGTCGGGCGCCCATGCCTACTCCTATATGTATGGCAAACAAAATGGCCAAATATCGGTCGAACAAAAAGGTATTTGTAAAACTACCGATACAATATATTATGGCCATTATCAGGGGTATTGCGAAAAACAAATGATATCGCGTCATATACCCAAAGTAACCTATAGTAAGCAAGACAAATGCCGAAAAGAAAAAACATGCAGGAATACCAAAATAGAATAGCGTGGAAAAATAGCCACTGTGAATACCTCCGGTGGTTCCGGTGGCTCGATTCATTTCTCCCGTAATTCGAATCATGGCTTGATAGTAAACATCGTTTTTCTTCCCACCAAAACCAAAGATAGGTTTGTCCCCAATGTTGTCAAAAACCATGGTGTAGTATCCTTTTCTACCATTTACATGGTCAGTCATACGTTCCTGCACAAAGGAGGAACCCATTATTTCGGCTTGGAAAAAGACAAATAGGGCCAGCAGGCAGGTCGCGCCGCCGAGACTCATCGCAATCAGCCGGTCCAATCGAATCGGATCTAATTTCAAGAAATAAAGTGCGAAAATGATACTCATTATGAGATAACTCATTCTATGGAAAGTAATCAATACCCCGCAAATAAATAGACCAATTAAGCCCCATTTCAAGATGGGTTTATGAACAGTAATGAGCACCCATATCATGGTGACAATCAGGAAATAAGAGTTGTAGTTTTCTGCACTGAAAAGACCATTTGCACGCAGCAAACTACCAAAGGCTATTCGGTGATCCCCTAAACGCATAAAGAGAGGATGATAGCCTATTTGCAAAAAGCTAATGATGCAACTAAATACACCTGTAATCACCATCGCTTTAGCGATGAGTGCCAGCGTTTTCTTATCAATCAATAGAATTAGGGCATATATGATGACTATAAAATTGAAATTCTCTATGGTATTGGTTACAATTTTCATGGGTTTGATCTGATCCATGTGTGTCATCTGCGAAACGACTAGAAAGATGACATAGCAGTAAAGCAAGACCATAAACCAGGGCATCCGCCAAAAGGATTGAGGGAAAACCTTCTCTTTGACCCAAAAAATTTGTCGGAAAAGGAAAAAACTCATGATGAGAAAGAGCGCTCGAGGAGGCTGTATATCAATAATCCCGATATCTAGTGTCAGAATTCGACTGGCATTTCCGGTCATTAAATAAAACAATAAAGCGCCAATTTCGAAAGGATGCTTAGGTTTGGATTTATAGATCAGAAAGATGGCAATCCCCAGCGCTATTGCGAAGTAGGCATACCACAGAGGCAAGTCGGCTTCATACCACTTGGGCGCTCCGGAGAGACTTTCTATTTCTGATATATCTTTCATCTGTTCGTGTGTTAATCTAGTATATAGTAAAGTTTGTGCTTTTGCTGTCCCTTTATTATTAGATACCAAAAGGCTTAGCAGAGCTTAGTTATGCTACTATTAGAAAACGATTCAGATACATGTTAATATCGACCTATTTTCAACCAGTATTCAACAGGTTATTATGCTGTTGAAATGATTGTGCTTTAAAATCGGTAAATATTGGCCTGTATCAGTTAAGACCAAAAAAGGGTTTTACAAGCTCCTAAATACAAGGAACATACAAAAGTATTCAAATAGTAGTTTGTTTCAGTGGTTTGTATCAAATATATACAATACCTAAAATTTCCTGCCAGCATTTAAAACTGATAGTTGTTTTTTGGAAAGAACTCACTTTAATACTGAAAGTAAAATACCTTCAGTGAAGGTGTGTAAGGTTTTGGGTGGGCGTAATACTGTTGACTTAACCTTCATATTAAATCATCATTGAAGTGCGAAGATAATTAAGATTTTTGTAAAAAAGAGCCTTCTAAATTATTGAATATGAAGAAGTGGTGATTTTAATTGATGAAAAGTACTACAGTTGTGGTAGATCGTTGATTTTACCTTATATGTGAATAATTGTATTAAAGAGATTTACGAATATGTGTTAAGTTATATGTGTTTTTTTATGACATAGCAGTATAGAGGCTTTTTTTTGTGATAAAAAATAGTAACTTTGTTAGACAATTGAGGTGAAATGTATAATAGTCTTATTATTCCAAATATGACTTTCAAAAGTACTTTACCTTCAGACCTATCTTAACCGTTTCATCCAACAAAGCATTCAGGTTTTACCCATCCGATTTTTTCTATAACATCTTCAGTTATGGCTAGAGATGTTATACGTCCTATTTTGTAGGACTTTATTATATTACAACACATTGAGAATTAATTTTTGAAACCTATTTTACAATGAAAACCAACTATTTCCTAG
>CAZDTI010000304.1:0-10597 GCA_964508085.1 uncultured Saprospiraceae bacterium
AGCTAGGTAAAATGTGGGCTACGGTAGCGTGAAAAAATGCATGAAGTATTGATATAATAAATCATTATTATTAATTCAAGACCTATGAGAATACAATTATATTTCAACCTATTCTTTTCCCACCATTTCACAGATTCTAATACATTCTTTCGTTTAGTACTTATTTGGTCCTCATCTAAAATATTTAAGCTGTTCATTAATTGTATTATTATTGTTTTCTCTAACTACTTAGGTCTAATCAGTCAGTAATTCAATGCTATCTAATTGTTACTTCCTAAATATAAGCGTTTTTGGTTAATCAAAACACATTAACAATAAAATTACAATTCGCCAAAAACAAGATTGGAAATTATAACTATGTAATAATTTGATATTTAATGATTTGAAAAGTCGTTTTTACTTGGGTTATTTGTTCTCCTGGATTGCCGCTAACAATTATATTTTCCAGCAGTTCTCATTTTACTTTACGTCACTGTCCTATTTCTGAGAACGATCTCGCAGATAAGAGTTTACTTAATCCTCCTCTCTACTTATGTAGGTACGAAAGGGAAACCCTTATCTACCCTTATCCGCCCGCATCAACTATCATCTACCCTCCTAATACTCCCCTCCCATCTTACGCGTATTCCAATCCGGTTTATTATCAAACGCTGGCAATCGGATATCCTGAGCTTGCCCGGCAAATGGCCCTAAATCAGTAAGAGATTCCATAAAAGCCACTAAGTCTGAAATTTCTCCTTGTGTCAAGTCTAATGGAGCATCCGGTAAGGTCTGATTAGGAACATCCAGCCCCAGGCCGATGCCCCCTCCTTTGTTATAGAAATCAATGACCTCTTCTAATCCATGGTAAACACCATTATGCATATAGGGAGCAGTCATTTGGATATTCCGTACGGTTACCGTTTTAAATGCATTTGAATAAAACCAAGCTTCATCTCTAGGTCTTGAATTCGCGACTCTACCTCTATCATAGTCCAATTTCGGATTGATGGTATCATTAGAAAATGGCACCCCTAAAACTTCCGATTCGGATTCTTTGAAGAGTGGGGGTACGCTTCCGTTAAAGGTAGGTGCAAAGTGACAGGTTCCACAGGCGGCTTTGCCCATAAACAAATTAAAACCTCTTTCTACCGATTCGTCAATGGAAGCTGTTTCGTCACGAACATATTTGTCAAAGTCACTATTAAAAGAATGCAAACTGGCTACATAACAAGCCAAAGCATTAGACACTGACCATTTGGACACTTGATACTTTTCATTATCCGGATAAGCATCGTTAAACAGATCTTGATACTCCGTACTTTGATTGATCTTATCAACAATTTCAAAAAAGTCCGTTCCAAACTCCAGGCTATCCAATACCACATGTTTGATTTGACGTTCAAGGTCCGTTTCTCTTAGATCATAAAAATACTTATCTGCAAAGACAGAATTGATTAGCGTCGGCGAATTTCTACTGATCGTTTTTTTAGCATTTAGCGCTAAGCTTTTATCTAAGCCATCGGTAAAGCCTTTTGTAGGATCGTGGCAAGAGGCACATGCTCTTTGATTGTTAACAGAGAGGATGGGATCAAAGAATAAAACTTTTCCTAATTGAATTCTTTTGGTGGACAATTCCTCTGTGCTGACATTAGCATAATAATTAGGATTCAAAAAATCATTGGCAAAAATATTTTCCGATTCGTAATTGATCGGATGTGGCAATTTAGAAACTTCCTCTATGGTTTCTATACCGATTGTCTTTTGTAAATGTAATGTTTTTTCGTACAAGGGATTGATTACTTTTTTTAAAAATTTCAGGCGATTAAAGGTTTCAAAATCTTGATTTCGATTCAGATAATCAATTCCATAATAAAAAATAGCTTGCAACTGATCAACCAGTGGATTGCTTTGATCCTCTAGCAAATTGCAATAAAGATTAATTGTTTTTGAAAGTGTTTCTAAAGCTGTTTTTGCTTCGGGGATCGCATTCGTTGACCCGCCCGGTGTATCAAAACCAGTGACGCCTAAAGTAAAGATTCGTATTAATTCCAATCGTGCCGCTTCAAAAATATAGCGATGTTGGAGTTGAATATTTTTCTGATGAGCAGAGATTTTATTAAACTGTAAAGCCAATTCCTCCGTGAGGTATTCAAAGTCCTTTTTCGTTTTTATAAGTTCATCCTCAAATATCATTTCATCGAGAACTTGTAGTCCTACAGGCTCCAAAATATTTGTCTCTGGCACATTAGGTTCTAAAGACAACAAAGGTGCCCCATTCAAATAGAATTTAACCGATTCATAATCAAAATATTCCAGTAGGTATTCTACTTTTTTAAAAGCTTGGCGAGTAGCTAGATGTCGTTGTTGTAACTCTTTTTGTGTAGTCGGGTCACTACTTAATTGTTTAGCAGCAATATGATAAGCCCTAATAACATTGGTGAGCGCATCCAAATTTTGACTATAATCTTGTTGGATTGTTTCTAGGACTTCCTTTTCAGAAAGGGAAGAGCTGGTAGAAAAACTCAAACTAAGAATACTGATAATCGCAATAACTAGAAATGAAGAATAGTAAATTTTTCGTTCCATGATAAATGATTTTGGTTCTTTGACAGATTTTGAAATCAGAATAATAAGTAGTGTACACTTTTTGCCGGCACTGCCCCCAGCCCCTAAGGGGGAGCATCAGCGCTCCGACCGTACCTTTCGCACCGTCCGAAGGATCAAGTAGGTTGTCTAGTTTCATTCCGATTGGCCCAAATATTTTTTGAGGTATTAGTGGGGCGGGTTGATGCTCCCCTTTAGGGGCTGGGGGCAAGAGGAGCAAAAATAAAATGAAAAATTCATCAGATCCTTTGAAGCTACCAGATGAAATCCGAAACATTGAATTTATTGAACAGTTACAATTTTCATTTAAATTCACACCTTGGAATCATCTCCCTTTTTATTTAAGACATAAATAACTACCCCTAAATATAAATACGAAAAAGCAGCGGCAATTAACCGATTAATTACCGCTGCTTACCTATTAATCTAAAGAAGTGTAAACTTTACTGGATAACTAATTTTTTCACTTCTCCATCAGTCATTTGCAAAAAGTATATTCCTGCAGGATATTGAGAAATATCCAATTCATTAGTTTGTCGATAAACTTGTAATCTGATTCCATCAACACTATAAAGTGCCACATCAGTCACGTCACTCAAGTGAACGATTCTAGTAGCTGGGTTTGGGTAAACCTGAAGTTCATCCTCATCATCTGCAAATTGAGGATCTTGAATACTTACCAACATCAGTTCATTAAAACCATGAATGGCAAAAGTCAAAGAGTGATTGAATGGGAATGGATTGGTAGAGCTAGGGTGCTGAGAATTCATTAGTAGTGATTTTCCATCAGGAGTCATAACTGCACCTGTAATTTCCGCCCCAGCAGGTACTGCGGTCAACCTTACCAAATCATCAACAGTTGGATCATCAATGCTTAGGTCTAAAAGGTATGCTTCACACAAACGATTAGCAACTCCAGCAGGCGTACGACCGAAGCTGGTACCATTCAAATCTTCTTCAATCAATAAGAAATTTTGTCCATCAATTGTTATTACTTGCAATCCATCAGGGTTCGTTAAATGCTTGTTTGGATAATCAGCTTGTGTAGGACTGGCATCAAAGTAAGGACCACCTTCTATTGTAGTCGTTACTTCATGTGTCGCAGGATCATATTGTAATACTCTCCCGTAATAATCCCAGTAGGAAAGGCTATCTGGTGTTACCGTTTGTCCTGATGCAGCCGCTTGATCTGCAGCTCTTGCGATGTGGTGTGGCGAATGAACAGCACCTGCTGCTGCCTCGTCAGCCCATCGGCCAGCAGGATTATCTCGACCTGTTTCTGTCCAGTAAACAATTCCTGTTTCCTTATCATAAGCTACCCACTCATTTCTGTTAAACATGGTAGCCCCGGCAGCAACACCCATTGATTTGAAATCCAATAATTCATCAGGGTTTGAACCATCAATTGGTACCCAGTAGTTAGGATCATCGTGCTTGTAAACATACATTTGACCAGTGGTAAAATCACCAGGAGTTTCCGCAACAAACTTTGAAAAGAAACCTGGGGTATCATCAACACCTAAGTAAACCGTTTGGTTATCATTAGCAACAGCACCACCTTCAAAACCTTGTCGGCCCCAGTTGTATTGCTTTCGGATGGCCTTAGCCTGTCGAGGATCAATTTCTATCATGTAATTAAAATTCTCATACTTCTTTAGAACTTTGCCATCCCAACCTGGAATATCAGAGGAAACGGTAAAATCCAACGTATCTCTAACTCCTTGGTTAGCTGCTGCACCAGGCGCTTTTGGAAACCAAGAAGTACTCCCGGGATCTCTTTTTACACCGCTGTTTACGCTAGGGTTACTGGTTCTAAACCATTCTTCGGCAGTCCAAACTCGGCCATCAACAACAGAGTTAATACCACCGCAGTTCATTCCTGTTTCTCCAACGGTATTCGCAAAATCCACGTTGAAGAATTGTCCTTCCCGACCGTCATCAAGTTCCTGATCCACGATTTCGAGAGAGCCATCTGATGCTCTATCAATTCGGAATACAGTCATCCCTCCTCCATCACCAATGCGATCATCGTGATAGATAGACTCGTGATTGACAGATACCCACCCCATACTCTCTCCTGTATTGTCAGGAGTGAAACCTATGAAGTCATGCCACTCTTTAGCATAAGCTTTTCCAGCTGGGTTACCATAAGTGGCGGTCGTTTGCACCCAGTCAACACCACCGACAAATAATACCTGAACAGTCAATGGAGATGGTGGAACCAGAATTTGTGTTGGCGCATAACCTCCTGGAATTTGCAACTCCTCATCAAAAATTTGTGCTGTTAAATTAAATGACATTAACATGCACATTAATGGGATAAGTAATAATTTCTTCATTTTAATTAGTTTTATAAGTGAAGTCAGTGAAATAAGAATCACAAATGTCATTAATGAAATTGAACAAATTATGAAGCGATCTTTACCCTTTTGTTTTTCTAATGTTTTTCTAAAGTAAATAAATATTAAATTCCCATTGTTTTGTTATTGGTTTTTTAATTATTTTTTAATTTCCAGTTGATAGCTATTTTTAAGGAGATTAATTTAGGATTAAAAAATGTTTTATTTCGGATTAACTGCGGGTTAATTTTAATGTTTTTGCAAAAGTAATTTTCTGTTTTATTGTTGTTTAAGCTTATTGTAACTATTGAGTAATTTACATCCACTGTTCAGTAAATTAGATCCGTCGGACTTCATCTGATCAATTTTTAAAATTGATTTTTTTGAGTAATTACTATCATTTAAAATTGATTTTTTAGCTATTTTTTTGCTCTTCTTGCCCCCAGCTCTATCTGGCTGCTAGACAGGCCCTAAGCTTGTCCCGACCTTGTGGAGGGAGGGGAGCATCAGCGCTCCGACCGTACCATTCGCACCGTCCGAATCGACATGCCAGACTCTCCAGCTTCATTGCGATTGGTCCAAATATTTTTTTAGGAATCAGTGGGGCGGGTTGACGCTCCCTCTCGTTCGACAAGCCCGCCCGTTCCGGTACGGACTGGCTCAGGGCAAGCTCTTTAAGGGCTGGGGTATAGCACAGGCAGATTACTGAATAGTGCACAGCACGCCGCGAGAAGCCCTATTTCCTCACTTGATTTTCAAGAACAACAAAAGGCAATTGATTATCCAGCCATTTTTTAACAAAGCCATTGTCAGGAACAGTTTCAAAAGCCAATGAGCCAAGTATGATGTCTATATCCCCATCATTATCTTTATCAGCGGTATCCATTACGATCCACCGTCCTCTTGTGTTGTTTTCAAATGTAGAGGCTTCAAAGTTGAATTCCCCTTTATTTTTTAAGTAGACAAAACTTTCACTGGCCTGATTTGCATAATCAGGAAAAAAAGAAATTGCTGCTATATCTAAATCATTATCCAGGTCAAAGTCTTCCATTTTAGCAGCGTATGCGCCATTCAAGTGATAGAAAAATTTCTCCTTAAAATTGTTATTTCCATCATTTTCAAAAAGATAAATACCGTGATAGGGTTTTAGGATGGGTATAAAATCGGCATTATCTCCAGCGGTGTACAAAATGTCTAGATCCCCATCACGATCAAAGTCTATTAATTCAAAGCTACTTGATCCATGGGAGGGGGAAAATTCAAGTACCTCTTCTCTTGAGAAATTGTTATCTCCTTGATTATAAAAAATAGAAATACCTTCTTTGCCTTGAGCAAACAATGCAATTACATCAAGAAGACCATCTTTATTGAAGTCATGTAGAAAGGTCTTTACTGCACCGGTCTGGTTAATCAAAGTGCTTTGTTCAAATTCATAACCTCCTTTGCTATATAAAATAGTAACTCTTCCGGTCCATTTAGCAAACTCACTAATGACAATGTCTATTTTACCATCGTTATTTAAGTCGCCATAGGAGGCATACACCGGTCGCCTCAATTTATCTGCTATTATTAATGCTTTTTTATTTTCCTTTTTTGATATATTTATTAGCATACCACTCGCCTGGTCCGTTGGCGAAAAAGACCCCATTGATAATATCCAATATTCATTATTTATCTCTTCTAAATTTACGGCTCCTTCGATTATGTTTCCTGCCTTTATAAAATCAAGACGATTATCGAATTGTATGAATTTCTTAGAAATAGCATCACCCAGGAAAATTGTTTTATCGTCCATAAATTTTGCTAAAGTAGTGGAGGGAATGGCAATTTTGAATTCAGGCGTCTTTACTTTAAAATGTTCTAAACCTACTGTGGGTTCTACTTTATCTAATGTTAAAGAATCTGGTGCATTGCTTAGGTAGAATGCTTTAATTTTTTCCCAGTCATCCAGCGCTATAATTGGTTCAGCTGGAAAAAGATGCTCAACGGCTTTACTTTCTATTCGTTCAGCTCTTTCTGTGGAATTGCTATATATTCCCAATCTATTTCCCTTCCTTGGCAGGACAGCATTTTGCCAAGTAGACTTATCCAATAAATCAGGGGCTGGATACTGATGACAAGATCCACAATACTTATTTGTTAAATCAACAACGGAATCATTTTGTTGCGCTACGACGGCAGAGGTCTTATCACTATTGGGTTTGCAATTTGAAAGTATGGTTATTGCAATCAATGTTACGAATATGTATTTTTTCATTAAATGTCCATAATTTTTATTGGCTATAACTGGAATCCACAGATTTTTTGTCAGCAGATCCCTTTTCGATTGGCAGCAGTATTTTATTCTAAAGAAGAGTCTGTTATTTCAACTTCTAATCCTAGTTCATTATAATAGCTTTTTTCTCTTGCCATAAAAAAGCCTATGTGATTGATGTTCGGCATCCAATCTAGCGTCAATTTTATTTTTTCCATTTGTCGTTTAATTGTTCTGTCGAAGGACTTAGTTGTTGGGCCAAAACTACAATATTTTCAACAACGAACAACGCCCTAATGAAATATTAATCTAAGCCTAAGCACCGATCGTCTCCTACCACTTCCCCCATTCCTCTAAGTCCTTCGGATCAATCCGATGTGGTAATCATTCCACCGCCTTGAGTGTAATTTTATTAATTGCAATTTGTAGTCAATTGCTTTTCTAATCAAACTTTATGGTGAGAGATTTCGGTAGGCAGATTGGTCATTCAACCACTTTTGTAGCTCCATTAAAATAAAATAGGAATCGATGTTTTCATCACGCTTATCAACTAGGAAAGGGGAAATAATTTCTTTGACATATAAACTGGCAGGACGATGTGCTAATAACTAAGTACGTTTCCTATCCCAATTTTCCCAAAGAAAAACGTTTTCTTTTTTTAATTTTTTAGTCTTTTTGCCATGTAATATTAAAACCAAATTTTCATAACTTAAAAGGTCATACCTAATACTCAAACTTATCCCCCGACAATAATACACTCAAGTCCATTCCCTCTGCGCCCAAAAGACCATTCCGTTCTCTTTTGGTGTTCTCTGGATTTTTCAAAACGACCACTTGCCCCTCGCCAGCAACTTGGATCGTATCTCCATTGACGATTATGGCCGTGGATTCATCTATCCCAATCCCAGTTTGTTCGGGGTGTTCGATAACAACAGTCATTAACCGATTCATGCGCATCCGATAAACAAAATGCTGATCAACAATCGCATTTGGTAATAAACCTAAACCAGGAATAATCTCCATATTGTCTCCTTCGATTGTTCGGAAGTTGCCTGTATATTCGGGGTGTTTGAATTCATCACCAGTTATCATTTTTCGACTCATCAGGGCAGCGCCCGCACTAGTACCGGCAATGGTAGTTCCATTGTCATAAGCGGATCGGATGGCATCAGGTACCTCCGTATCTTCGACTAGATTCATAAACCTGCGCTGGTCTCCTCCGGTCAAATAAATGAGTTGGGCATTGCGTAGCGAATCTAATTGAGCAGATCGAACTTTTCCTTTCTCCAGAAAAAAAGAAATAAATTTCTCTTTGAGTAGGCCCTGTTTTTCAAATTGTTGAATAGCATAAAAAGCAGCAGTGTCCGGCTCAGCACTACTCATCGGTAAAATGATGGCATAGCCGTTTTGTTCAATTCCAGAAACGTCTATTAATTGTTGGATCAACTCAGGTGGTCGTTTCCCACCACCAATAATAAAGAGTTTTCCTTTCGCCGTATTAGTAACTTCAACAATCGTAGAAACTTCTTTCTTTGTCTGATCGCAAGCAAAAAATGAAAGAAGTAAACATATTAATGGAAATAAAAAACGCATTTTAATTTTTTTCAAATTACCAAACAGAAAATAAGACAGGGATTGCCAGTAGGCTTTCGCGAAGGATTCTTTTGGCTGGAGCGAATTACATTCTGAAGTCCGGCGTCTAAGGCACCTGTTTTTGTTACGATAGAAAAAGCACCACCCACTAAAAAAACAAAAGCAATAATGGAGGCAGCTCCCACGAACCCCCGGATGGGGGCCATTAAAAACGCACCGATTCCCTGCGGTTGGGCATCTATAGAATGATAAGATCCCGGAACAACCACGGACCGGTTATTGACCATTTGTCGATCAAATTCACCAGCCGGTACGATCCATGTAAGTATCACAAAAACAACCAGAATCCCCAACATGATTAACAGTGTATCTGGAAATTTTTTGAATTTAAACATGGAAATGATTTTGATACTTAGTAATTGTACTTAAGGTATTTTTTGAATTTTCATCTGGGTATTTCCAGCTTTTAAAATGTAACTTCCGCCCGACAAGTTTTCCAAATGTAAAATTAATTGCTCCCCGGGAAATTCTTTTTCTAACAATATTTGCCCTAGGCTGTTATATAATTGAACAGATTGTATATCAGCAGTAAAATTTGCTTTACGTATCGTAATGGTTTCGGAGAAAGGATTGGGGGCAACTTCCAGAGCCGTTTTTATTTGTGCCGTTGTGGTAGACGTTACCAATACCGCCGAGCAATCTCCATCGGTATCAGAAGTTTGTGTTAATTGCCCATCGGTTACGTGCCAGTTTTGCCATTCTCCACCCATCCCCTCTTGCCAGTCATCATTGAGGTTTATAAAGTTGGAGCCTGCTACAGTCCCTGGCACTTTATATACTTTGACTGCAGCGTTGCCACGGTCCCAGGTCAGTGGACTGTTTTCTTCTAACACTTCAGCCACAAAGTCATCTTGACAATTACTACGCAAGAAATAAGCATAATCATCATACTCTGGCCATTCTCCGAACACCGCACCAATACCTTCTTCGTCGATAGCGACAACCGTATATTCATTGCAGGCGATACCAAAAGCACGTTCTTCGCCAAAGTCATGTAAAACTCTTGCTAGAAAAGTCATATGGCGACCGGCACGATCTCGCTGGTCATAGTGGGTATCTGTGATCACGTTTTCCAAAATTGGAACATTGAGAAAATCATCTTTGCCAATTAGTTCGGTATCTGGATGAAAAGGATTCACGAGCGCTTCATCCGTATCCAACGAACCACCGGGAGGTGTATAATAAACTTTTCCCAGAATTGCCATGCCTGCACTGGTACCCCCGACGGTTATTCCTTTTTCATTGATCAAATAGTTGATGGTATCTTCTATTGCAGTATTTCGCCATAGTTCATAATAGTCGTATTGATCCCCGCCAGCAATGAATAAAACTTCCGCCTCTCCAATTCTACGCAATACATAAGGATCGGAAGAAGCCGAAATATCATCGAAACGTATGGTCTCCACAGAATGAACCGATACCCCAAGGTCTTCATAAAAGTAGTCATTATAACCATCTGAGTTGGAAGCACGGATCACTACTACATCTCCGCCTCCTGCTCGTTCCAACATCCATTGCATGGCATCATCGTTATCTCCGCCTCCGCCTGCCAAGACGATACCACTCAGGTGATCTGCTGTTTCATAATCTGAAGTATCGCCGACAATCCAATTGGTATACCCTTGTCCAAAAGAGGAAAAAAAGAAAAACGAAAAAAATAGAATTAAACCATGTAAGCGTATAGACATAACATAAAATTGAAATGAAATTTAATAAAACAGGCTCTTCGCCAAACCAGCCCGCCCGGTCAGGCGGGTTTAGTGGG
>CAZDTI010000305.1:0-7744 GCA_964508085.1 uncultured Saprospiraceae bacterium
TGAGTAGGAGAAATACCTGTTAAAGCTTTTACTTTTTTATAAATCTGACTCCGACTCATGCCTAATCCTCGCATCAATTGAGGCATGCTGAGGTCACTATCAGAAATGTCTTTTTCTACGATTGCTCGAATTTTTTGGAGAAAAGCATCTTCGATTTGGAGGTGTTGTTGGGCCGCTTCTTTTTCTTCCTCCAGTAAGGTGTCGAGTGCTTCGAGACTGCCTGACACCTTAGCTAACCTAGCTTGCAGTTGTTTTCTCAATTTCAATTGATTACTTAAAATAAGGAGCAACTCGTCTTGATGGAATGGTTTACTCAAATAAGCATCCGCTCCTCGTTCTAAGCCTTGCAGTCGAGCTTCCATGTCCGCTTTTGCGGTGAGTAATACGATGGGAATATGACTAGTTCGTTCATCAGTTTTTAAAGTTTGACAGAGTTCAAAACCGTCTTTGATCGGCATCATCACATCACTTACGATAAGGTCAGGAATTTCTTCTAAAGCTTTTTCGATGCCCTCTTCGCCATTCATGGCAATTACAATATTGTAAGATTCTTTGAGGCAAGTGATGAGGTAATGAATGACATCTGGATTATCTTCCACAATCAAAACAGTTGGTTTTTCGTCTCCTTGATTTTCTGTTTTAGCGAAATTCAAATCAGTTGGAATTGCAGTAGCAATCATTTCGGAAGGTGCTTCTTTTTTCCAGGTAGATTGATCCGCTATTATAGCTTCGTTGCTTATAGGAAGGTGAATAGTAAATGTGCTGCCTTTTCCTATTATACTTTTCACTTTGATCTCACCTTGCATGGCTTGGATAAGTTCCGAAACTAAAGTCAAGCCAATACCTGTTCCTTCTCCTTTTCGAGTAGAACTATCATCGACTTGGTAAAATCGTTCAAAGATATTGGGTAGTTTATCTTCTGAAATTCCAACTCCCGTGTCTCTGACCGTTAGCGAAAGGGACGCGGGTAATTGCTGATTGTCAAGGGCTACCTGGATATAAATATTCCCTCCTTTAGGTGTAAACTTAATTGCATTGGACAATAAATTGGAATGAATACGAGTGATTTTCTCTGCATCAAAATCCATCATCAGACTTTCTTCATCTGAAATAAAATGGATGGTCAAACCTTTCGTTTCTTCCGCATAACTTTTTAGCGATTCGGTCAGGTATCGTAAAAATTGGACGATGTCACCTTGCTGATATTGAATCTTAACGGTACCAGACTCTAACTTTCTGAGGTCGAGCATTTGATTAACCAAATTCAAAAGTTGATGACTATTTCTTTGAATTAGTTTTTTCGTGTTTTCATCTTTTACCTGATTGGCAATACCAGAAATGACGGTGAGCGGGGTTCTGAATTCATGGGTGATATTGGTGTACAATCGAGACTTGGCCTGGTCGAGTTCCTGAAGTTGTTCTTTCTCTTTTTCCTTCGCTTCCACTTCGTATTGCAATTGATACCGTCGTTTTTGAAAACGGGTAAATTGCCAAATGCCTAAACCAATTAATGATAGATAAATCAAATAAGCAAGGTTGCTTCGATACCAAGGAGGGAGAATGGTAATTGCTAATTCCGTAATTTCATCACTCCAAATTCCATCACCGTTGGCTGCTTTTATTTTAAAAATATAATTACCAGGGGCGAGGCTGAGATATTGCGCATCATTGCGAGCACTTTCATGTTGCCAAGGTTCTTCCGAGCCTTCCAGATAATACCGAAATCGATTTTTCTCTGGGGCGGTAAACTCCAATGCTGCAAAGTGCAATGTAAAACTGTTGTTATGGTAAGGCAATGAAAGCGATTCTGTAAAAGTAATACTACGTTTCAAGATTCCCGTCGAATCATTTACTTCGATAGTTTGATTGTTGACATCAAGATTTGTTAATTTAACAGTCGGTGTATTTTTATTATCAACAAAAATAGCTGGATCAAAAATATTTAGGCCATTGACTCCTCCAAAAACTAATTCTCCCTTCGAGGTTTTTCCATAAGCCCAAGTATTGAATTCATCCCCTTGCAAACCATCTGCTTTGGTGTAGTTATTTATTTTACCAGATTCAGGATGATATTGAATAAGGCCTTTATTAGAACTCATCCATAAATTATCATTATCATCATTGAGTACGCCGTAGATGACATCATTGGGCAATCCATTTTTTGTAGTCAAATGTTCGAAGCTCATGGTCCGTGTATCCAAACGATGCAATCCGCCGCCTTTAGTTCCAATCCATAGAATATCGGCATCCTTTGGATCGGTCAATAAAGTGGCCACATCATTGTTGAGTAAACCATTAATGTGGTCTTCCGAAAGTAAAGACTGATCTACTTTATGCCATTTAAGAGAGAAGCTAGGGAATGAATCTTTTTGAATAGGAGAGTTCGGAATCATCTCTACTAATCCAGAAGATGTCCCGACCCACCAATGCCCATTTTGGGTTATCGTAATAGAATAGATGTCTGTTATTGTATTCTTAAAAAGATCTTTAAGGGATAACTTTTTGGTTTGACCAGTTTTATGATTGTAAAAAGTCAGTAGGGAGTATCCTGCAAAACAATCTAGCTCTGATTTTTCATCTTTAAAATAGGTAGATACCCGATGTTCTATTTTTAAGAAATTTTGTGGGTTGATCTTTTCCCCTGAAGAAATAGGAAATACTTTGTTTGTAAAATCGCTAGCCTCATTGCCATGCCAATAGAACCATTTAATATTGTTAAACCCATCCCAAATGACAAAATCACTTGCCGATTGAAAGAAGGACTTTAATCCCAGCTCTTCCATAATAGTGCTTTCTTCTTTGATGTTAAAAGTACCAACTCCGCCAGGGGCAAAAACCAAGCTTGTTCCATCATCAAAAATATAAGGTTTTCGATAAATGGAATTTCCTTCAAATAGCGTTTGGATATTTTTTTTACGATGTGTTATTTTTCGGATGCCTAATCCATCTGTTCCTAGCCATATATTCCCTGATCTATCGGTCAGGTTAGAGAAAAAATTGAATCCTTTTGTATTCAATTTATAGTTGGCATTTTTTAATTGTAATGCTTGGTAATTCAATTTCGATTTTTCAAAATAAAATGAACTCTTTTCATTGTATGCATTTAGGATGAACCAATTTTTATCATTTAGGTGGTCAAGGTAATGAATGTTTGATCCCCTGATTTCTCCAAGGTCTACTAGTAGATCATTTTGAATCGTTTTTATTTTTGGATTTGTTATGAGATGGGATTGGCTAGTTAGCATTATATTTATAAAGGTATCTTGCCCAATCCTTAAATTATAGGCCACTTTATTTTTCTCACCTTGATCATTCAAATCTATTTTTTGGGACACCAATGATTGGACATTCGTTTTCAAAAATGTTCCGTCTTTTTGACTAGTTAATAAGTGAGTGGAATCGGGTGAGAGCCAGACGTCTAACATATCATTTTGTGGGATCGCTAAAAAATCAATTTTTTGTAATACGGCTTGATTTGTAGCTAAGGCTTCCCAAAATCCTTTTGGCAAAGTCATTTTCCAAGCCTGTTTATTGAATCGATCTATTAACCAATATTGCCCCAAGACATCTTTAAAGATAGTCGAAACTGACCAATTCTTTTGGGAACTCAATAATGCTTTTGGTAAATTGACTTTATAAAAGCGGCTGCTAATTTTATGAAAAATATTTATAGTACTTTCATTGGTGACTAGGAATAAGTAATCACCTTCTTCATAAATATCAATCACCCACTCGTTTGAAATAGCATAAGGGTTTGTATAATCTGTGGTGAACACTTTAAAAGATTTTCCATCATAGCGATTCAAACCATTTTTGGTCCCAAACCAAATAAAGCCTTCTCGGTCTTGATGAATGCAAGAAACGTAACCTTGTGACAAGCCGTCTTCAATGGTGATGATGTCGGGTTGGACGAGGGATTGTGCCTGGAGGAATGCAGGTAGGTGAATTAGAATTAAGATGAGTATGATCTTGATGTTTCCCATTGAGGGACTAAAGATAAGAAAAATAGATTTTTGTGAAGGTTATGGTTTGGTTTTTTACAAAAAAAGCAAACAACAGAATTAACCATTGCTTGCATTTTTATTGTTACAAAAAGAAAATACTATTCCTATTTCCCTGAAGTATTAGGTGGAACTATATTAATATTTTATTGGGATTATGGACTTTGTTTTTTTACTATTTCCTATCCTGATAACTTATCTACAAAAAAGTCAATCGTTCGCTTCCATTGTAAGTATGCACACCGTTTTTTAAACAAGTACTAATTTTATTTTTGATCTTCGTTTTTACGGCATTCGTTCACAGCTTCGCTTCTTCAGCAGAGCTGTAAACGAATGCACCATATTATTTTCCTGAATGCAGAGAAGCGTTACTTGTTGTAGATTGAAGCATGGCCTCTCTATCAGCGAGGTAAACTTTGAGGTCAGCTTGTACGGCGGACAAGTCTGCCATTTGTTTTTTCAACTCCTTTATTTCTTCTAATTCATTCTGAACAGCAGATAGTTCCGATTGGAGGATTTTATTTTTAGCTTGACCATTAGCAAGTTGAGATTCCAGCTCAACAATCATCTTACGATGTTTCTTAATCAGTTCAATACCATAGTACCACATCACTCTGCTCTTAAAGCCATCAATCTCTCCATTCTTATCATGATGTACCAAATGAGACAAACCCAAGGTATCCACCTCTTCCGCGATGTAGCCATAGTCTCTTTCTCCAGTTGCATCCTCTCCCTTCGCTGTCCACCATTTCATTTCTGTTTCTAATAAAAGATCGTAGTCGTCCTCGAACGGTTCGATGTTATCCTTAAATCGTCTACTGGAAGCTTGCTTCCACAATTGACCATTATTACCAATGACCACTGGTGTTCCTCCTGAACCTAGAGTTGGAAGATTTTGCATAAAAACCTCAGCACCACCAATCGTAAGTCCTCCAGCAGTAGTTACATTGGTCACATTTGCATCTCCTAACTGAATGGAATTACTCGCGGTAACTTCTGCATTCGCTCCAATAGCTGTAGCATTGGTTAAATTGGGGGTGCTGACATTAGCATTAAAGCCAATAGCGGTATTATTATCTCCAATACTGTTGCCTTGGAGTGCTTTGGTCCCTATAGCGGTGTTCCTGATTCCAGTAGTATTGTTGCCCATTGTCAGGTATCCACTTGCTATATTTTCTGACCCTGTTGTGTTATTATAAAGTGCTTGGAAGCCAATGGCACTATTATAAAATCCAGTAGTATTGGAATAGAGGCTTTGGTTACCAGTAGCCGCATTTGAATGTCCAGTATTGTTAAACGAAAGTGCTTCACTACCACTTGCCACATTATTCGAACCAGTAGTATTTGAAAAAAGAGCACTGACTCCAACAGCAACATTTGTTGATCCCGCACTATTCTGATGGAGTGAACTGGATCCAATGGCAGTATTTCCATCACCTGTTATATTTAATCCAAGTACTGAATTCCCTATTGCGACATTATTGTTTCCTGTAGTATTGGCTCTAAGCGCGTTTGATCCGGTAGCCACATTTTGTGATCCAGAAGTATTTTCAGAGAGTGCTTTACTTCCTGAGGCCACATTAAAATTCCCTGTAGTGTTAGCAGTCAAGGCTTCGTTACCAGTAGCCACATTAATATTACCCGTTGTATTTGATGCAAGTGCTTTATATCCTAAGGAAACATTACCAGCACCTGTCGTATTTGCGCTGAGTGATTCCGCACCGACAGCAACATTTAGTGGCCCCGAGGTATTACTATTCCCTGCTAAGTTTCCAATGAAAGTATTGCGGTTGTTATTTAGGTTATCATTGGCTCCGGCACCAGCTCCGATAAAAACGGAGTTACCTGTATTGACGGACTCCAATCGAGTCCCATCCATAACCCAACGTTCGGTTCCCGAGATATCGAAACGAATTTTATCTTCGTCCGCTGTTTCTTCGACTTGTATTTTGGTGTCGTTGTCCGCATCAGCTACTCCATTGGAGGTTCCTCCTTTCAGCTCTGCCCAGGCAGTATTGTTAAAAAACCAGAAGCTACCCGTCGTAGTATCAAATACTAACAATCCATTTGCAGGAGTATTAATATTTGTTCTGTTCGTCGAAGTCATACGAGGGACGAGTAATCCTTTGTCAGTAGATTTGACATGGAGCATGGCGCTGGCGTCGGGGTCGGTGTTGTCATTATTGATACCGACTTGGGCATTTATAATTGAGCATGAAAAACTGAAAACTATAAATGCGGTGATGAAAATTGATTGTTTCATTTTTTTGAATTTTTGATATGAGTTCCTTGGTTTTTACGGCATTCGTTTACAGCTTTGCTGAAGAAGCGAAGCTGTAAACGAATACACAATATTATTTTTCTGAATATGGAGAAGTGTTGTTTGGAGTAGATTGAAGCATGACTTTGAGGTCTGCCATTTGTTGTTTTAGATCATCGATTTCCAACTTAAGTGGCTGGCAGGCTGATAGTTCTGCTTGTACCGCAGACAAGTTGGTTTGAAGGATTTCATTTGCGTTCTCCAACTCCTCAATCCTTTGATGATGTTGCTTAGCCGCTTCGAAATTGTAAAAAGCGATATGACCGAAATTCAAACTCTCCACCAGTCCATCTTTTTTCCATGACAATGGATGTGTTAAATTTAAAGAATCCACTTCTTCAGCAATAAACCCATAGTCAAAGATACCACTGGTATCTGCGTTGTAATTAAAGGCTGAAACATCTAAACTGAGGTATTTGTCAAGGTCTGTATGGAGGTTGGCTGGATGGATGTCCTTTTTGTAGCGGCGACTGGAAGTTCTATAAGATATCTTTCCTGTGTTTATATTATATCTAATATCTTTCAGACCATTGACTGTTGAAGGTGGAAGACTCATAACAATATCTCCATCAGCCTTTACACCTAAAGCAACTTGAGTACCATCTGGGTTCACAATAAATGACCAATTAGTGCTCGATCCTAATACTAAAAATTTAGTATCAGAAACTGCCCCCCCAACACCTACATTTCCATTATCCAATACTTTTAAATTATTATTTCCAATTTCGACTTCGCCGTTCAATTTTAATAGATCATTATCAAAATCGCCATAAATCAAAGGGGTGGCAGTATTGGTATTGTCGATATAAAGCTTGTTGCTGCCCAATTCAGTACCCCCTGTATTTTTCCCGATAAAGACATTACCAGAACCGTTTGCATTATCTTTCCCTGAATTATCACCTATAAAAACATTATTACTGCCTTTATTAAGTAGTCCTGCTGCAGAACCTAAAAAAACATTACCATTACCATTGTTTTCTATCCCAGTACGATAGCCTAGAAATACATTATGGTTTCCATCTTGAGCTGATTTACCTGCATCAGCTCCAATCATTATATTTCTAGTCCCATTACTATTGTCAAGACCGGCTTGCCTACCAATAATAACATTCTCGCTTACCTGTTGAATGATTCCATCTCCATTGCTGTTCTTTCCAACTGTAAAAACTTCAGTTCCGGCTACATCAAAGCGAATCACATCTTCATCCGGGCCTTCCTCCACTTGAATCTTGGTGTCAGCATCTGTATCTGCAATAGATTTTGGAATACCATTATTTTTGTCTATTTCGACCCAAAGATTATTTTTAAAAAACCAAAAGCTATTGGTGGTATTGTCAAAGACTAACAATCCATTTGCAGGAGCATTAATATTCGTTCGGTCAGCTGAACTCATTCTTGGAACGAGTAATCCTTTGTCGGTAGA
>CAZDTI010000305.1:7844-10593 GCA_964508085.1 uncultured Saprospiraceae bacterium
TCATTCTTGGAACGAGTAATCCTTTGTCGGTAGATTTGACATCGAGCATGGCGCTGGCGTCGGGATCGGTGTTGTCATTATTGATGCCGACTTGGGCATTTATAAATGAGCATGAAAAACTGAAAATTAGGAATGCGGTGATGAAAATTGATTGTTTCATTTTTTTTGAATTTTGATATAAGTTTCTTTGTTTTTACGGCATTCGTTTACAGCTCTGTTGTGAAAACAAAGCTGTAAACGAATGCACAATATTATTTTTCTGAAGTAGTGGCGTTTGCCGAAGTAGAAGGATTTAAGGTTGTTTTAATTTGCTGCTGAGCGGATTGGTCTTTTGCCAAACGGGCTTCAATTTGAGCAAGACGTTGCTCTAAATTTTCCATTTTCTCTAATTTGGACAGAAGAGCCTTATTAGTTGTTTGCAATTCCTCATTCCGTTTTTCCAAAGAGACGATGCGCTTCCGGTGCTGTTTGATAGCGGTAAAATTATAGGCCATAAAATTATCGTAGCGAAGGCTCTGCACCTGACCATCCCACCGGATAGACAAAGGCAAATCAAGATTGAGGGAATCCACTTCCTCGGCGATGAAACCAAAGTCCCAGCCATCGCAGCCCTCATGGCCATGCTCATGGCCTTTGAATTTCCATTTTTTGGTTTGGAGGGTGAGGTACTTGTCCACATCCAAAGCGACAGCGGTGATGTGGTTTTTGTGTCGCCGGCTGGATACGGCATGGCGGAGGTTTTTGCCATTGTTATTGTCCCAAAGTGTATTTAGGGGACAACAATAATTGTTCGCAAGAATATCGGCAGTAATGTCCCCATTACTTTCTACACCCAAATTAGTGCTTCCGTCTCCATGAACATCTATGCCGACAGCTCCACTATTTGACATCCTGATACCCTCAGAGTCCCCGTCATTAGAAATCCAACTATCGGTCAAGGCGAGGTTGCCTTGCCCTATTAAAATATCTCCATCTGCCCTGAGCACGAGCCTATCATCTGCTACAGCCGATTGACTAAACCCTAAATCCCTTTTGGTCGGGCCTTGCAAGCGAAGATGCCAGCCTGCACCAATGGCATTTTTCATCCTGAACACATCATCGGTTGAGCTGGAATTAACGGTTAAGGGATGTCCCCCCGAACTCGCTTTTATTTCTACTTTTCCATTGAATTTTAGAGAGTCATTGTCAAATTCGCCATAAATCAAAGGAGTGCTGGAATCTGAATTTTCGATATAAAGTTTATTGCTACCCAATTCATCGTAACCTGCTCCAAAACCAAGAAAAACATTTCCCTCACCTGTCGTATTAGTTTGTCCTGCTCTAAAACCAAGAAAAACATTTCCCTCACCTGTCGTATTATTTTGTCCTGCTTCAGCTCCAAAAAAGGAATTTTTTGTGCCAGTCGTATGGAATCGTCCTGCCCAATTACCAACAAAAGAATTTTGTGTGCCAGTCGTATTGCTTCGTCCTGCTTCATTTCCAATGAAAGAATTTTGACTTCCTGTATTATTATCACCAGCATTACCCCCTAAAAACACATTGTTATTAAACCGATGAATGATTAAGTCCCCGTTCGCATTTTTTTTCAAATCAAGTAGATTGGTGCCATCGATGGTTAAGCGAATATAGTCAATGCCGTAGCTTTCCGCCACTTGTATCTTGGTGTCGTCGTCTGCATCGGCAATGGCATCGGGTACACCATCCTTCATTTCCTCCCAAGCGCTGTTCTTGTAAAACCAAAAGCTGTTGGTGGTATTGTCAAATACGAGCAGACCATTGGCAGGGCTTGCAATTGCGGTGCGCTGTGCAGTTGTCATTCGGGGGATGAGCAGGCCTTTGTCCGTGGACTGGATGTCGAGCATGGCACTGGCATCGGCATTACCATTGATACTGACCTTTCCTTCATTATCTATTTTTAGTCCCTCATTGTCTCCATCATTCGACAACCAGCTGTCGGTCAGGACAAGATTTCCGTTTCCGATTTCTACCTTGCCTTCATTGGTGATTTTAATTCCCTCATCGTCTCCATCATTGGACAACCAGCTGTCGGTCAGGACAAGATTTCCGTTTCCGATTTCTACCTTGCCTTCATTGGTAACTTTAATTCCTTCATTGTCTCCATCATTGGACAACCAGCTATCGGAGAGTACAAGGTTGCCATTTCCAATTTCTAGCTTACCATTGATTTTTAAAAAATCATTATCAAATTCTCCATAGATGAGTGGAGAATTTGAGAAAGAATTTTCTATAAATAATTTATTGCTACCGCTTTCGTTTTCACCTGCGCTCATACCTATAAAAACATTATTGTTTCCATCATTAAATAAACCTGCTCCCGCGCCAAGCATCAAATTGTTTTGGCCATTGGTTAGGCTATAACCTGCGATTGTTCCAACTACCACATTCAATTTTCCTACTGTATTGCTATAGCCAGCATTATTTCCAAGAAATGTATTTCCAAAACCCATTGTGTTTTCTTTTCCAGCCCTATTACCAAAAAAAGTGTTTTGGTATCCAACATTGTTTTTTCCTACCTCCGTACCAACAAAAGTATTATCCGTTCCTTGCGCATTCAATCCAGCTTCTTTCCCTAAAAACAAATTACCACTTTCAGGATTTTGAGTATTTGATGGTTCTATGTTTAGATTTCCATGATTGTTGACACTCATCTTTAATATTTCATTCCCCCCAATGTCAAACTTGATTTTGTCTTCATCTGGTGTTTCCTCCACTTGTATCTTGGTGTCAT
>CAZDTI010000306.1:0-10563 GCA_964508085.1 uncultured Saprospiraceae bacterium
TTGACTTCAATCCATTCTTCCAAAGAGACTCAAAATCAATAACCTCTAAAAATTTTCACCCAATGAAATCCATTCCTTTCTTCCTTCTATTCCTTTTCACTCTGTTTGGTCAAGGTACCATCTCCGCCGCTACCTATTACGTGAGTAATACCGGTAATGATGCTAATCCAGGATCCGAAGCCTTGCCTTTCGAAACGCTCCAACATGCTGCCGATCTCGTTAACGCAGGTGATCTTGTCTTGGTAGAAAATGGAACTTACGCCGGCTTTGACCTCCGGGATGTCAACGGAACGGCCACCGAGCCCATTACTTTCCAAGCCAATGGAAACAATGTCTTGATCAACTTGAGCGGCCCGATTCGGGATGATGGTATTAATATCGAAAATGCAGACTATGTCATCCTCGATGGTTTCATTGTAAACAATATGACTGGCAATGGTAACGGTATCCGAGTCGTCTTATCTGATTTTTGTGTGGTCAGAAATTGCAGTTGCGATAACAATGCAGAAAGGGGTATTTTCACAGGCTTTACCGATGATATTTTAATTGAAAATAACCTTAGTACCAACGCCATTGAGGAGCACGGAATCTATGTGTCCAATAGTAGTGACCGTCCTATCGTTCGGTACAATGAATGTTTTGGCAACAACGGCATTGGTACTCATTTTAATGGCGATTTGTCGGCGGGTGGAGATGGCATCATCTCCGATGCGCAGGTTTACGGCAATCATTTGCATGACAATAATTCAGCTGCTGGAATTAATATGGATGGCTTAGAAAATCCACTGATTTACAACAACCTAATCTATAATAACCACTTCGCTCAGGGTATCGCTCTATTCCAACAAGATGGTGCCATTACAACACAGGGCGCCAAAGTTTTTAACAACACCATTATTGTTCCTTCCGATGGTCGCTGGGGAATTTTAGTAAAAGATGGTAGCCAAAACAACACTGAAATTTTTAACAATATTATCATCAATCAACATGCTTGGCGAGGCTGTATTGCCATTGAAGATCAAACCAATTTCACTGCTGATTATAATATTGTCAATGATAGAATGAGTGCAACAGGTGATGGTTCGACCGTTCCTCTTGCTGACTGGCAGGCCTTGGGCTTTGATGCCAATTCACTAATTGCTGATCCGATTACTCAAATTTTTGTAGACCCCAATACCAATGATTTTCACTTAGCCCCAAACGCTCAAGCCATTGATGCCGGAACAGGTTCTGTTGCTTCCCTTGTAACGGTTGATTTTGAAAACAATCTCAGACCGCAGGGAGCCGGTTATGATATTGGAGCTTATGAATTTTCATCGGTTTCAAGCGTAGAGATGTTGGCTCCTGTTCTTGCAAAGTTTTTCGACAATGCCGCCTGGGTTTCTTGGTCCACGTCAATGGAAGTGAACAGCGATTATTTTGAAATTAATAAAAGTCTCGACGGTCAGTCTTGGCAAAAAATAGAGCGGATTACAGCTAAAGGAAATCGTTTGAAGACGACTCACTATCGAATAAAAGATGAGGATGTTTCTTCGGGACTAGTCTATTATCAAGTTCAGGAAGTAGCATTAGATGGTCGAAAATCCCACCTCGGAACAGTCCGTTTGTTTATTGATAATCCATCGGTTTTTCATGTCTTTCCTAATCCCACCCAAGACTACATAATTATTCAGCACGATTTAATGCCAGCCGAAATTCAGCACATTAGAATGACTGATTTGAATGGTAGAGTCGTTAAAAACTATTCTCAAAATATTGGAATGATCGATCTTTCTGATTTGGAAAAAGGAACTTATTTATTGCAGATTTTTGGGCAAGGTGTCGTGTTGAAAGAAGAGTTGATTGTTGTTCAATAACTTCTTTACCAGCATTTCCATCAGAAACTTGGAATCACTAGAACATCTAAGTTGTTATTATTTGGGGAAAAGGTAGATGAGGTTTCCCACTAACGTAAAAATGGTACGAAATAAGGGAAACCCCATCCACCTCATCTACCTCATCTACCTCATCTACCCCATCTACCCTTCAAAAAATCATCGCGTCCAAATTCGCAGACTTTCCAATAATTCATTTTGAATCGCTTGAAAATTATCATGCTCATACCAGCTGTGCAATTCCAGGACATATTTGTCAAAATCATTGTCTTTACTTTCTTTGAAGTCCATTGTCATTTTTTGTGGTACTGCAGGTCTTGGGCCCCAAGTTCCAATTTCCTCAAGGGTATCCCCATTCAAGACGACCAGCTTCGGAATAGCGCGCGAACCATTGGTTTCGTATGCATCCATCACTTTAGGGTGCTCATCTCTGAGAATAAACTTTACTGTAAAGTTTGGATTCAACTCCGCAATTTTCACAAAGGCTGGAATAATTTGAGCAGCATCTCCACACCACCCTTCTGTAATGACAAGCCAAATCCACGGCTCGGAGATGGAGGATATTATTTCCTGAAGTTCACTTTTCTCTTTAAAAACGGATTCCCCTCTATCCATTCGTACATTATTCCCTTTCGTGTATTTAATGATCCAGTCATTGTTTTTCATGAAATCACCAGTGACTCTGTTTTCTGCTAATAGTTTATTTATAAGCCTTCGATATTCGCCATAGGTCATCGCCTCTTGTATTAATTTTTTAGTGATTACTTTGGTATTATTCATTGTTTGTTTTTAATGGCTAATAATCTTGTATTTACGACGTGACAACCGAATGGGAGTCATGAATGTTATATACATTTACATTGTTATAGCCCGTTTAATTTATAATTTTATCCAATCCAATTCAACCATTAATTCAAAGTTTCCCTGTTTCATTTTAGGGGTTTGAAATATTAGTGTTTCATCAATCAATTGAAATGTTCTGTAGTGTTCTTTGTTTTTCCAATTCGGCAACAGAGAGGTAATCACTTCAACATGAATTTTATCTTTTTCTAATCTCCATTTTCCAGCATAGGTTAAATAGGTTTCAATTGCACTTATTTTTTCTTCGGAAGATGACATTTGTAAGGATTCAATTTCAAAGTCAGTTCTCTCCTCTGCCATTATTGATACAGACATAAACCCGTCAGCACTAAAAATTAAAATTCCAATTGGATTTTTCCCATATGGGAGTATAGATTTATTAATCGTCAAATTATTTAGTACAAAGTTGTTAAGTCTCCAGCTTCCGATTATTTGCTTTTTCATATTGCTCAATAAATTTGTTTTGCTTTTTTTGAGGATTTAAGATTAAGAATTATTCCCGCAAACGTAAATACAATATTTTTTCACGTCTAAGGGAATAATCCTTAACCCGCCTGACCGGAACGGGCTGGTTTTAGCATTCTTAATCCATTCTAATTAATTCAACTCTTGATTGGCATAAAGAATTATGCTTTTAGTTGTGAGTAAGTGTCCCATTCCAAGTGCATCTTTTACAAGTGCATCTTGAATAGGTTGAGTCAACTCATTATAATTTATAGTTCCATAATCAATTCCTGAAACCGTTCTTGTAGGTCTTTCCCCTTTAGGCAGTTGAATAATTCTAAGATATTCATCCGCGATTAATTGAGGAGAAAGCGCATCATCTGATTGATAAAAGCCTTCAAAATTTTTCAACATGGCACTAGGAACATCTTTAAAATCTCCATATTCATTAAGCGTAGAAACGCCTTCTTCTTTTGGTCCTGAATATAGCAAGTTTGTTCCAAAAGGACCAGGTTCAACGATGCAAATATCTACCCCAAATGGTGCTAATTCGTATCGTAAAGCTTGAGAATAAGCTTCTACTGCAGATTTACTCGCACTATAAAGTCCGAAGTAGGGAAAGGCAAGTCTGCCGGCTAAGGAAGTCGTATTGATTATTAATCCATCTTCCGCTTTTCTCATAAATGGTAACACCGCTTTGGTTGTTCTCATAACACCAAAGAAATTGACATCAAATTGCTTTTGAGCTTGTTCAATGCTATAGGCTTCTGTAATTCCTACATACATTACTCCAGCATTATTGATGAGAACGTCTATTTTTTTGTCCTCCGAAGTAATACTTTGTATAGCGTTTTGAATGGAACTATCCGAAGATACATCTAAATCAATCACCTTGAGCGATAAGTTTTCATCAGCAGCCATTTTTTCTAATGCTTGTTTTTTAGGTTGGTTTCGCCCATTAGAATCTCTCATAGTTGCCCACACTTTAAAGCCATGACGAGAAAGTGTTTGAGCAGCAAGATAACCAAATCCATTGCTGGATCCTGTAATTAGTACATTTTTCATATTATATAATGTTTAAATAACAGACCAGTCGTCTATTAAAATGATAAATTTTTTTAAGCTAATATTTTGTCAATAAATTTTATAAAAATATCAATCGGTTCTGATGACTTCTCTGCTTTCATTCTTAGTAAAGCACCTTCCCATCCATTTAAAAGATAGGCCGCTAATTCTTTTCCAGAAAAGTCCGAATTTATCTCACCGGATTGCTGTCCTTCTAGTATGCATTCTTCGAAGACTACTTGCCATTTATTAAGCTCCGAAGATAGTTTTTTTGAAAAGCTCTTTTTTAGATCACTCAATTCCAAACTACAATTTCCGAGCAAACAACCTTGCTCCCAGTTTATTTTACCATAGTTCCTTTTCATATCCCCGAAAAAATGTACTATCCGATTTTTAGGAGATTCCTCTTTGTTGTATAAATATCCTTTTAAAACCGACAACGATTTATCGGAATAAAATGCTATTACTTGTAAACCAAAATCTTCTTTACTTTTGAAGTAATAGTAAAAGGACCCCTTTGGAACTTTTGCTTTTTTTAATATCTCTTGCAACCCAACATTGTTATATCCCTTACCTATAATCAGGTCAGTTCCAATTTCGAGTATCGCATTTTTTGTGTCTTCTTTCATAAGCATAATATATCTAAAATAGACCAGTCGTCTATAAAGGTAAGCTTTTTTTATTGTTTTGCAAATTGTTGTAACAATTTAAGTAATACCGTCTGATAATTAAAACGGAAATTGAGATTTATTTTTGGCTAAATTCGATTATGCATAACTCTTCGCTTTTTCAAAAGGAACAGCTGCGCATTTTTTCCAAATGCGGAGGTAAGATTCTTGTACGGTGTCTTCTGCAAAACCAGTATTTCCAGATTTGTAATATATAAAGTTCCGAAGCGCATCTGAGTGCTTTTCGTAGAGCTTCCTAAAGGCATTCTGATCACAGGTATTATCCTCTTTTTTCATCAGGATTGAAATTAGCTATTTTTTATATTACAAAATGATATGATATATTTTGTTTTCTTTTTATATAAAAGGAACAATGTCACACTGCCTGTTTAGTTGATTGATTTTGAGACATCATTGTCTTGAAGGACGTTAACAATACATACGCTTCTTCCTCTCCTTAACAAAGCGAGCCGACCCTAATTTCCACTCTTTTTTATGCATATACCTAACTTTCTTAGGCATATTGCATTAATACCTAAGAAAATTAGGTATCATTGCGAATTCAAATATTTATTCACAAAAATAATTCGCAATATATGGCCCCTAGAGTTAAACTTAAGTTGATTTTTTTCTTGTGCTTAAATTCGTTTTTTCAATTAACTGCTCAACCTGCTGGAAAAGGAATTATTAAAGGAACAATTGTGGATTCGAATGCTCATAAGCCATTGGAATATGCAACCATTTCTATTTTTTCAAGAATAGACAGTGCCTTGGTGGAGGGAATAATGGTCGATACAAGTGGTACTTTTTCTTTAGATATTAATTTGGGAGAATATTATTTAAAATGTGATTTTCTAGGGTATCAATCTGAATTGATTTCAGATGTTATACTAACGGCGGATCAACCAATTATTGACCTAGGTTCAATTAGACTAAAGGCCAATGCTCAAATGCTTACTGAAGTTGAAATTCGCGCAGAAAAAAGCTTTGTTGATTTTGCACTAGACAAACGAGTGTTTAATGTTGGAAAAGACTTGACAAGCCAAGGAGGAAATGCAGCCGATATATTAAATAGTGTACCTAGTGTATCGATTGATGTGGAAGGCAATGTAAGTTTGAGGGGTAGTCAAGGTGTTCAGGTTTTGATAGATGGAAAATTATCTGGATTGATTGGCAGAAATGGCTTGAACAATCTTTCGGCTGATATGATAGAAAAAGTAGAAGTGATTACAAATCCCTCTGCGAAGTACAATGCTGAAGGTACTGCAGGGATTATCAATATCATTTTAAAGAAGGAGAAGAAGAAAGGCATGAATGGAAGTTTTAACAATACCATCGGATATCCTGGGGCCTTAGCATCTTCGCTCAATTTAAATTTTCGAAAAAAGAAATTGAATTTGTTTACCACGCTTACCGCAAGTCGTTGGCGAAATCTCGGAGGTGGAACGGTCTATAGAGAAGTTTACTACGATTTGGATTCTACTGATATTCTAAAATCAAAGAGGGAGCATTTGTTAAAAGGGAGGTTGGGTAGTTCCCGAATTGGAGCAGAATATTTCATCAATCCAAAAAATACCATAACGACTTCCTTCCTTTATCGAAAGGTTCTTGGGGATAATGAAGTCGTTATAGATTCATGGAATTACTGGGATGATTTGGATTATGAGCTTGGAGGTAGTAATCGAACAAAGAATGAAAATACATCAGATACAAATAAAGAATTTACGCTGACCTACAAAAAAACATTTGATCAGAAAGAGCACCAATTGATTGCAGATTTACTGATTCAGAAAAACCAAGATATTAATCGATCTACATTCTTGGAAACTTATTTTTCAACCAACTCCTCCAATTCACCTTTGGCAAACTTAGATCAATTAACAGATACAGACGAACAAAACCATCTATGGAATGCAAAGGTGGATTATCAATTACCCTTAAAAGAAGATGAAAAATTTGAAGCCGGAATACAATCTTCTTATCGAGCAATTTCCAATGATTATCTAGTAGAGGAGCTACAAAATATGCAATGGCAAGTATTTGAAGGCTTGGATAACGAGTATCAATATTTTGAAAGAATTCAAGCAGCCTATGCGCTTTATGCAAGTAAGGTCAACCGTGTTTCCTTCCAAATCGGAACGCGATTGGAGTACGCACATATCTATACTTCAAGTTCAAATACCTCCCCTAGAAAAAACCTTAACCTATTTCCAAGCGCTCATCTAACTTATGAATTTTCCGAAAAAAATGCACTGCAGCTAAGTTACAGTAGAAGGGTAACTCGACCTCGATTCAGATCGCTGAATCCTTTCCCTTCTTTTACTAATTCCCGGAGTAGATTTCAAGGAAACCCTGATCTTAAACCGGAGTATACGGGCATGTACGAATTAGGATATATCAGGTATTTAGAAAAAGGAACAATCAGTTCTTCAATATTCTATCGACATACAGAAGATGTGATTGAAGGAGTCATATTTCAAGTGACGTTGAACGAACCGCATCCAATCACTTACCGAAGACCTGAGAATTTGGCGGTCAAAAATGATATTGGAATTGAATTCAATTTTTCTTTCAATCACCAAGATTGGTTCAAACTGGATGGAAATGCATACTTCTATCGAGCAACTATTGATGGCAGAGAATTGAATCCAGAATATACTTCGGATACCTACACCGCACGGGGAAAAATCACATCAAGAATTTCAATTTTAAAAAAAATAGATACTCAGCTGCGACTGAACTATAGAGCTCCTTTTGATCGACCACAAGGAAAAAGAAAAGCAATAACGTTTCTTGATCTTTCGATTAGCCAAAAAGTATTTCGTAAAAAAGGAACCCTTACATTCAATATCTCTGATGTATTCAATTCTAGAGTTTCTCGAGGTATTACGAATACAGATACTTTTTTCCAAGAGGATGATTATCGATGGAGAAGAAGGACGATTAAGCTGACTTTGTATTATCGGTGGAATAAATAAGCTGCCGTTAAATGGGGTCTGAAAGCTTAACATATACCTATTAATTGCCTAAGTACTTTTATTGTCATCTAAGCAACCATTCTTCAATTGTTCCAGTTGAACCAGCTAATTCTTCTTCATTCAATTTTATCATTCTTAAATCATCAACGTTTTTTATCGTCGAATCTCTTTTACACACCAAATAAATATTAGATTCTTCTATACTGTTTTGTATTTCTAAGATTTTGGCCAATTCTGAAACTGGAGTTTCTTTGTCTGCATGGATTATAAATCTCCAAGGTTCTCTGTCTTCGATATCTGCGTCTCTGCCTATCTGTTTTCGTCTCTCCCTCTCTCTATCTTTATCTCTCTGTTCGTAGCTTTTAAAAAAACGATTCTTCGTTATTTGATTTATTAACAATAAATCATCCAGCCCTATTATATTCCTCCTTTTTCTGATTTCCTTCATCGGATTAAATACCTTTTTACGTGTTTCTACTAGCATTGAATCCCCATATTCTTTTTTATGATCTAATCCTGGTTTCCCTAAAATAATTTCACCAAAAATTGTTCGTTTTAGCTTTAAATCTTCTTTATTTGATTTAGGCAACTCTATCTGAATCGTTTTCCCTGCATAATAATCTGATTCAAACTTACAGTTATTGACATCGTGTCTAACTCCTGTTATTACAGATCCATCAGCAATATTCCTTAATGTTAGAACATCATTTTCCATCGAATACTTAAACAACGTTTTCCATGTTTTTCCATTTCCGCTTTGCAACATCGTCTTTTTTATCTTATCTACTTTATACCATCCTCCTGAAACAGTCATAACATTTTTATTAGTTAGAGCAACTGAATCCTTTATATCTAAAAAGAATTTATACCTATAGGACGTGCCATTTGAGTTTAAATGCCAATGACCATCTATATTAAGTTCTTTCTGATCGTCTATATTAAGCCTTCTTTCTTCTGTGCAACCTATTTGAATTATTATTGTTATGATAGACAAAATAAATAATATAGGCAATAAATTTCGAGATAATAAATTCATATTATTTAGTTGATTTTGTTTTTTATTGAGGCTGACACACTATAAGATTCCATTCAGGATCTCTTGCAATTTTTTAAAAGGTAAATCGCAATGCCAATCCTGCTGAACCTCCGTTTCCAATACCTATTTCTGGTTGCAAAGTGAATTCTATTTTATCCCCTTTGGAATGACGATTGAATCGATTGGTAAAGTCCAATATGTCAGTTGGTTTGACCGACTTCTTGAAGTAAATTGCAGAGGAAAGGATACCGACCAATCCGCCGGCTAGTATCAACCTGAATTCTTTCTGAAAATTCGCTTGTCTTGGCTCCAAGCCTTGTCTTCCAACGGCGTTGGAGGAGTTGTCTTTTGGAAAAGAAGCAAGAACTCCAGCGGTCAATAGTACTATTGCGCCTCCTGCCCCAACGCCAAGGATGATGTTTGCCTCTTTATTTCTTTGTTGCAAATGGGCGAAATTTGGTTCCATCTGATCATACAAATCAGGGTCAATTTCCTGTAGATCAGTCATTAAACTATTTAGCCCTTGCATGTTTTTCTGATAGTTTTGGTCGCCCCACTGGAATAGGTTCCGGGTGTCGTCGACATAGACACGGTAATAGTCTTGAGCGAAAATAGTCGAAGAGAAGAAAAGGCAAATTGTAATTAGAATGTTAGTTTTCATAATTTTATATTTTATATTTTATTGTTAAATAATTTAATACTTTTTATTTAGAACCTCAGTCTGTTTAAAATTTGTGTTGAAAACTCATATTAACTTAAGTAAATCATCTTTTCGGTTACGTGATACAGGTGCTGTATTTTCTTCTGATAACAATAAGTAACCTCCTTCTGCTCTAACAAATGCTTTGATGTGACTTAAGTTGACCAAGTGTGAATTATGCGCACGATAAAAGCCATGAGCCGCCACCCAGGTTTCTACTTCTTTTAAGGTTTTTGAGATTAATTTTTTACGATTATTGGTTAAATAAATCATGGTATAATTGCTCTCTGAGCTGCACATTATGATTTCAGTTGGCGATACAAATTCGATACTTTCATTTGTAGATAAAGCAATTTTTGAGGATTTGTTCTTTTGTTCTTCTTCTTGGTCTTTACGCTTTCTGTGCCTCCTTTTGAATTTTTCCATTGCTTCCTTCAATTCTTGATTTTGTACCGGTTTCAATAGGTAATCCAAGGCCTCCACTTTCACGGCCTTTATACCAAAGTCATCATAGGCTGTTATAAAGATGACCTCAAAAGGTAAGGGTTTTTCTATTTCATCAATGACTTCAAAACCATTGAGTTGTGGCATTTCTATATCCAGAAATAAAAGGTCAAGTTCATTTTTTTGAAGGTATTCCAAAGCCTCAGAAGAATCCGTCAATTTGGCTATAATTTCTACCTCCGGATAAAATCTTTCGATTTTCCAGGCCAATGTTTCTACAGAATGCTCTTCGTCGTCGAGTAGGACAACTTTTATTTTTTCCATTTTATTTTTTATTTCTATATCAAATAATAGTCGGTTTCTTTATTAGGGTAGATGGGTGATAGGTGGATGGGTAGATGGGGCCCGCCCGTTCCGGTACGGACTGGTTCCCTCTAACTTGTCCGCCTTTTAGGACTAACGTCAAGAACTGCGAACCAGCCCGACCGAAGTC
>CAZDTI010000307.1:0-10513 GCA_964508085.1 uncultured Saprospiraceae bacterium
CTCTGTGGCCTCTGTGCTACATTCGACAAGCTCAGTACAAGCCTGTGTGAGCAATTCGCATATTGGTACGAAAACTATAATTTAGATTTTCTGACTACTAGTCTGTTTTTAAATTTTCTGCGGGATTCGTTAATGCTGCTTTTATTACTTGGAAACTTATTGTTATCAGAGCAACTCCGAGAATGAAAACTCCGGTCAAAACGAAGTTCCACCATTTGATGTCAATCCGATAAGCAAAGGATTCCAGCCAGCCATTCATGTAGTACCAGGCGATGGGAGAAGCGATGACTAAGGCAACTCCAATTAGCATTATAAAATCTTTCGACAATAGTCCTACAATATTGCCAAGTCCGGCACCAAGTATTTTTCGGATGCTGATTTCTTTGGTTCGCTGTGCTAATACTAATGCCAACAAACCAAAAAGACCAAGCATAGAAATTAGGACAGCTAAGATAGAAGCACCCGTCAAAACCGTACTCCAACGAGTTTCTTCTGTATATTGTTTTTGTAAATCTTCATCGAGAAAATAAAATTCGAACGGTTTGTCCAGACGTGTTTTTTGCCAAGTGTTCTTCAATTGTGCTAAGGTATTTTGGACATTATCTGGTTTTATTTTTACGAGCATATGCTCAAAATGAAATTCAGGATTCATCGTAAGAAACATCGGTTTTATAGTCGTTCTTAAATGGTTAAAGTGGTAATCTTTTGCAACACCAATAATTTTAGTTGCAGTGTATTCTTCTCCAAATGAAGTAGGAAACTGAAAACTACTGATCTCCCCTACTTCATATTTTTTCAGAAAGGCTTCGTTAACAATAACCGCATTTTCAAGATCTCCTTGGATATCTTTCGAAAAATTTCGGCCTTCCACTAAAGAGATATTTAGAACCTCTACATACTCTGGATCAACACGATATTCATAAACAACTTCCTCAGCGCCGTCCTCTTTTTCTACGAAACGGACTCTATTTCCTCGGTTGAAAGAATTGGAAACTCCCGCAACTTGCCTGATGCCTTCATAGTTCTGAAGTTCTGTTCGATATTGTTCGACAAAGCGTCCTGTGTCAAATTTGTCCGAATATCTTACTTGAGTTGGAATGACGACTATCTCTTCCTTATCAAATCCTAAATTCCGTTCGCTGATAAATTGTTGTTGCTGATACATAATCCCAGTACAAACAAGTAAGCCAATGGATAAAGCGAATTGAAAAACCAAACTGCCTTTCGTTATCCAATTGTTTCCTCCAATTTTGAAATTTGATTTAAACGTTTTAACAGCACTAAGTTTAGACAATAAGAAGGATGGATAACTACCCGCTAATAATCCGGTGAATAGCGCAATACCCAAGAGCGATAAAATGATTTTTGGTTGAGTCCAGTTTACCTCTAAGGGATAATCAAATATTGAATTTGTAAATGGAATAAAAAGCGCAATAAGTAAAAGACCTACCAACAAAGAAAGATAACTAATCACTAAAGACTCCGACAAAAACTGAATCATCAATTGTCGAGGGCGAGCGCCTAACACTTGTCTTACACCAACTTCTTTTAGTCGTTGAGAACTTTGAGCATTAGACAGATTCATAAAATTGAGACAGGCCACAAAGAGAATTAAGAACGCAATAATGGCTAATATTTTCACGTACCGCATTTCACCTGGACGATTCACCCCGTTGATTCGCATATCGTTTTTCAAGTGGTAATCGTTGAAGTTGGTCATGATGAAGGTGTACTTTGAATCATCTTCTTCATTCTCGCTTTCGAATTTATCATCTATAAAAGTAGCCAGTTTTTGGGAGAGCTTTTCGATGTCCTCCATTTCTTGAAAACGGATAAAAGTACCTACAGAAAAAGAAGACCAATTACTATTCAGCGCAGCCAAATCGTCTTTATAAGCAAACTGGATAGGGAGCAAAAAATCAAATTGGATGCTGGAATTAGAAGGTGCTTTTTTTGCAACAGCAGTTACCTTAAATAAGGTCTCTTCCTCCTTGAATGTAACAGGAAGTGTTTCTCCAACAGGATCTTTTCGGCCAAAATATTTCCTGGCCATTTCTTCTGAGAGCACAATGGAATTCATTTGATCTAAAGCCGATTTCTTATCGCCAGCAGCTAAAGGAAAGTTAAAAAAGGAAAAGAAGTTAGGATCTACCAACAATACTTTTTCTTTGTACGTCTCTACTCCTGATTTCACGAATATGTTTTGCTTATTCAGTCGGACTGTTTCTGTTACTTCGGGAAAGTTCTCCTCTAAAGCCGGTGCAAATGGCCCAGGTGTTCCAGACACATTAAAGTTGTCATCTATATTGACATAAAACCAATGTATTTTTTCTGCTTCCTCATGAAATTTATCAAAAGACCATTCATGCTGAATAAAAATAAAAGCAATGGATGCGCAAGCGATGCCGAAGGACAGGCCGAAAATATTAATAGCCGTCGTTAATTTTCGATTCCAGAAGGAACGGAATGCAAGTTTGATGTAATTTTTAAGCATAATATTTATTTTTATTCTGTTTTTAAAATTTTCACAGGGTTTCTTCTCGCCGCTATACTCGTTTGTGATATTACCGTTAATAATGCAAGAAATAACATTAATCCTACACCGAAGAAAAGCATCCAAAAGCTGATTGGTGTACGTAGTACAAAATTCTGTAACCACAAGTTGGCAAGGAAAACAGTAGCTGGAATGGCAATTAGTATGGCAATACCCAAAAGCATTAAAAATCCTTTTGCCAATTGCCAGTTGATACTGATTTCGCTCGCACCAAGCACTTTTCGAATACCTATTTCTTTAAGCTTACCTTCTACGGTGTAAATGACCATTCCCAATAAGCCTAAGCAAGAAATAAGAATAGTTAGAAAGCCTATAAGCCCTATAATACGGGAGCCCATCCGGAAAAATTTCCCCAGATGGTACATTCTTCTTTCTGTGAAATAAGCGCTAATTGACTCCTTTGGTGAAAGCTTATTCCATAGCTCATGAATAGCCGCAATCGTTGTCGCACTATTAGCTGCGCTTAACCTGACATCTAACTTTCTTTGAAAATCACCTCCTTGTCGAAGGGCAAATGGTTGAATAGAGGTAAACCAAATATTATCATGGTGAAAGTCTTTAGTAACTCCAATGATTTTCAAGCCAGCATCATTGCCACTTCCTAGTAGCACAATTTCTCCGACTGCCTGGTCTGGCGTTTCATAGCCCATTTGTTTTACTGCCGTTTCATTTAAAATGATGAATTGCTCAGCCGCTGTATTAATTCCTTCCGGAAAATTATTCCCTGCGATCATTTCAATTTCCATGAAGTCGATAAAGTTTTGTGCAACAGTATTGGTAGACAATAGAATGGAGTCAGTACTATTTTTAAACCGAGCAATCACTTCTGTTTTTCCTCCAGTAAGCATATCAATAGAAGAACTGGTAACCGCTTCAACGCCATTAATTTGCTCAACCTGTTGTGAAAACACATCGAAATCAACCGCCTCACTTACCCAGATATTCATCAGGTTATCCGTACGTAGCCCAAAATCAGTTTCGACTACGTGCTCATGTTGTTTTAAAACAATAATTACAATTAAAATAAACAGTAATGATAAAGCAAACTGCATCGTAATGAGTGCTTTTCGAATACCAACTTTTGAAAATATTTTAATCGTAGATAATTGTTTGAGCGATTGAATTGGCTGGAAGGAGGAAATGCTAAATGCGGGGAAAAGACCTGCTAATAAGCCAACAACCAAACTAAATCCGAAAAAACCAAGGTACATCATTGGTGACCGGGTCAAATGAACGACCTGTTTTATGAACGGGTCTAAACCATAAAACACAGGAATTAAAAATTCCAATAACATTAAAGCAACTACAAGGGACAGTAGTGAAATTAAAATGGCCTCTCCTAAAAACTGGAATACAATATCTTTTCTTTCTGCACCGATCACTTTTCGTATTCCAATTTCTTTAGAACGCTTTAAGGAACGTGCAAGCGATAGATTCATGTAATTAAAGCTGGCCGCCAGCATTAACAAGAAGCCTAAACTCATTAAAAAATAAAGGATAATTGCAGGAGTGCCTGTTCCTATTTCATTGCTTAAATCTCTGGAAGGCATAATATCGGACAAGGCTTGAGATAAGAATAAAAAGTTATATGCCTCGCTCCGTTCGGTATACTTAACCGCCTGGGCTGCTAAAGCCTCATCAAATTTACTTTGAGCAATTCCATTTTCCAACAATACATACACTAAGCCTTTCGATATATGCCCAGCTCCATATATCGAAACCCTTTCCCGCTCTTCTGGGGTCATCGCATTGACCGTTTCGTAAGAAATCAAGTAATCAAAGGAAATGTGCGAACGAACAGGAGGATCCGGAATTACTCCCGTAATCCTGAAGGTTCCTAACTCCCCATAATCGACTATTTTCCCCAGAGCTTCTGCCCCTGGATAAAATTTTGCCGCTGCACTTTCAGTCAATACAATTGAATTAGGTTGAACTAGAGCGTTGTGCTTATCACCCAATGACCAACCAAAGTCAAACATTTCCAAAAAATCTGAATCCACAAAATAACCTGGCTTGTCTCCATAAAGTGTTTTATCTCCGATGTGAAACCCCATACCTACACTAACCAAACGGCTTGCTTTTTCGATAAAAGGGTACTCTTTTTTTAACGGTTCGACAAGCGCCATCGAAGTCGTTGCAAAGTCTGCAACCTTAGGTTCTTCTCCTTTGTCATAGCGACTACTGGTAATTCGATAGATCTGATCTCCTTTTTCATGAAAATTATCATAAGAATATTGATCCGTCAAAATCATAATGAGTAACAGGCAAACAGACATACTTGTAGCCAATCCGAAAATATTTAGAACGGAAAACAACTTGTGTTTTAAGAGATTGCGCCAGGCAATTTTTATATAGTTTTTTAGCATGTTACGTAGTTTATGTTTTTAAATAACGGGTTATGGTAGACGGTTCCTGCGATCGTAGATTCCGTCCATCGTAAAACTGTTTATCATTATTCATTCTTCCTTTATTGCTTTAACCGGGTTAGACAAAGCAGCTTTCAAACTATTAAATCCAACAGTAAACAACCCAATTCCAATCGCCACAATTCCAGTAAGTACAAATGTCCACCACTGAATATCGATTCGGTATGCAAAGCTTTCCAACCAATCGTTCATAAAGTACCAGGAAATGGGTGTGGCAATGACTAGGGCGATACAAATCAATTTTATAAATCCTTTCGACAATAGTATTACAAGTCCTGAAGTAGAAGCGCCAAGTACTTTTCGGATGCCGATTTCTTTGTTTCGCTGCTCGGCAACAAAGACAGATAACCCGAAGAGGCCAAGACAAGAAATAAAGATGGCGATGAAGGTGAATAAGTTGATAATTTTCGCCAATTGCATTTCTGCTTCGTATTGACTTTGAAGTTGATCATCCAAGAAGTTGTATTCAAAAGGCACCTCCGGGATCATTTTGTTCCATTGTTTTTCAAGTGCTCCTATTAGGTTTTTATTTTCTGCCAGAGTGGCATCTACCATCAGTGCGAAGTTGTTCTCGGGCGAAGTATATTGAAAGATCATGGGCTTCATAGGATCCCGTAAGGAGGATTGGTTATAATCCTGAACGACACCTACTATTCTGAAGCGAATTTGATCTCCGTTTCCTTCTGCCAGCAACTCTTGTCCAATGGCTTTTTCCTTTGGAATATTCATGACTTCTAATCCTGTTTCGTTGATTAGAATTTGAGCATTCGTATCCGCAGGACTGTAGTTACGACCTTGCAGGATGGGTACACCAAGTGTTTCTAGGATGTCTTCATCGCCTTGAGAGATAACGATGTTTTGTCCGAATTCTGCGCTACTTTCTGGTGTGAAAAGAATGACATCTCGTTGTATTCTCTCCCCAGGACGCACTCGTGTGGAAGCGGCATTGACAACACCCGAAAGTTGTAGCGTTTGGTTCTTAAAAGCATCCATTTGGTTTCTTGAAAACTCCGTTCTAAACGGAATCATGATTTTTCGCTTTTGGTCAAAACCAAGATCTTGACTCTGCATATATCGAACCTGATTCATAATCACAATTGCTCCGAGAATCATTCCAATAGAAATAGTAAACTGAAAAACAACAAGACTTTTACGTAATCGGTCTTGTCCTGTTCCTTTTTTGAAAAATCCTTTTATAATATTGATTGGTTGGAAAGAAGAGAGGTACAATGCGGGGTAAGATCCTGCCAATAAACCAATGATCATATAGAGAATAAGCGTACTGCCAATAACGATGGGAGCAAAGGAGGCATTCAGTTGTATTTGATCAGAAATAAAATTAGAGGTAGAAAATAGCAAAAAATAACTGGCAAAAACAGCCAGTAAAAGGGCCAGCCCAGTAATCAAGAAAGATTCGATATAAAACTGAGTAGCAATACTAATTCTATCCGCTCCAATCGTTTTTCGAATACCTACTTCCACTCCTCGTTTAATGGATTTAGCGGTAGCCAAATTCATAAAATTGACACAGGCAATCACCAAAATGAAGCCGGCGATAATTAATAAGATTTTCAATAGGGAAAGGTTTCCCGTTTGATCGACTTGATTTAGCTTTTCAGAAAACAGGTGAATATCAGGTACTAACTGTAAGGAAAGTTCCTTGTTCATTCCCATTTCTTTGAGTTGATCGCCTCCATGTTTTTGTAAAAAATCAGGGAGCTTAGCTGCTAATGCTTCAGCATCAGCATCAGGATGTAATTGTACATAACCATAAAGAAAATTTTGTCCCGCCCAGGCATTGCTACCTCTAACAAACTCGCCTATGCCACCGCTGTTCATCGCAATATAATAACGACCTCTGATGTGTGACTTATTAGCAGAAGCGTCCACAACTCCCGTTATTTTAAACGGTGATTTACCAGCTTCATTATTCATAACAATGGTTTTACCCAGTGCTTTTTCAGCTCCAAAAATCTTTTCTTTTACTTCTTTGGTCAACACTATTGTATAAGGCTCCTGTAAAGCATTTTCGGCATTTCCTTCCATCCATTCATAATCGAACACCTGGAAAAAAGTACTATCCACCCAAAGACCTTTGGACTCGAAGAAAGGTTTATTATCTGATATTAAGATTTGTCGTTCAGATCCCATCATGCCTACCACCCGACTAACGTTAACGACTTCTGGAAACTCTTCCAGCATGGTATGTACGATTGGAGGCGCAATGCTCGAGGAAGGCCAAACTTCATCATTAAGCGTGATCGTCGTTTCTACACGGTAGATCGAGTCGCCATGTTTGTGATGTTTGTCGTATTGAAATTGCGAAAAAACGTAGAGCAAAATGACAAGAAAGCAGGTAGAACCTAATGCTAGTCCCGCTATATTGATGCTGCTAAAGAGTTTGTTCTTTAGTAGATTTCGAGTAGCTATTTTTAGATGGTTTTTAAACATGATTGTTTTTTTTTATTTAGTTTATTCTGCTTTTAAAGTTTCCACGGGGTTTACTCTTACAGCAATTAAGGTTTGTGAAATGATAGTCCCCAACGCAAGTAATAACATTAATCCCACGCCAAACAAAATCATCCATATGCTTATCGACGTTCGGAGTACAAAGTTTTGTAACCATAAGTTTCCGAGGAAAACCGTGAGTGGAACTGCGATCAATATGGCAATGGCTAGCAGAATTAAAAAGCCTTTAGATAGTTGCCAGTTAAGACTGCTTTCACTAGCTCCGAGCACTTTACGTATACCCACCTCTTTTAGCTTCCCTTCTACGGTGTAAACAACCATACCTAATAAGCCCATACAAGAAATGAGTATGGTTAAAAAGCCTATGAAGCCAATGATGCGAGACCCCATTCTAAAGAACTTATCCAGGTGATACATCCGTGTCTCTATAAAATAGGCACTCATTGATTTTTTGAGCGAAAGCTTATTCCAAACCTCATGGATAGTGGCAATAGTCGCTGGGGTATTCACGTCACTTAATCTGATCTCTAACTTTTTTTGGAACTTTCCTCCCTGACGAAGCGCATAAGGCTTTATAGGAGCGAACCATACATTGTCATGATGAAAATCTTTTGCAACACCAATGATTTTCAGGTTGATATCGCCATCATTACCAAGTGCTAGAGTTTGATCAAGAGCTTCTTTAGGGGCTTTATATCCCATGCGTTTTATGGCAGTTTCGTTTAGGATAATAAATTGTTCGGATTCAGAATTTTCTCCTTCCGGGAAATTTTCTCCTGCTACCAATTCAATTTCCATAAAATCAACATAATTTTGGGCGACCGCATTATACTCTAAAAAGAAAGAGTCTTTATTGTCTTTATATCGAGCGATCGTTTCTGTGTTGCCTCCAGTTAGCATATCTATTGAAGAGCTGCTAATGCCTTCTACTCCATTGATTTGTGCAACCTGCTGAGAAAAGACATCAAAGTTTATTTTATCATTCATCCATACACTCATTAAATTATCCGTACGTAAGCCAAGGTCTGCTTGCTTCACGTGTGCTTGTTGTTGCAAAACAATAAGAACAATTAAAATAAACACGAGTGATAAAGAAAACTGAACGGTAACTAATGCTTTGCGAATCCCTATTTTTGAAAATAGATTTAGATTAGACAATTGCTTAATAGACTGAATGGCTTGAAAAGATGAAATATTAAAGGCTGGAAAAACACCTGCCAATAACCCTATTACAACACTAAAGCAAAAGAACCCAAGGTATAGCTGTGGGGTACGAACCAGATGAAAAGTTTGCGCCACAAAAGGATCCAAATTATAGAAGGCAGGAATTAAAAGCTCTAATAACACTAAAGCAACTAGCAAAGAAAGAAAAGCAATCATAACTGCTTCTCCTAAAAACTGAATTATGATGTCTTTTTTTCTAGCGCCAACCACTTTTCGAATTCCAATTTCTTTGGATCGTTTTAGTGAACGGGCTATTGATAAATTCATATAATTAAAGCAGGCAGCTAACATTAGAAGAAAGCCCAAACTCATCAAAAAGTAAAGTACAAACTTTGGAGTAGCTGTCCCTATTTCGTTACCTAAGTCATTAGAAGGCATCACATTGGCAAGTGCTTGTGATTGAAAAAGGTAATGGTTATTTGGATCCCGATCACTATAGGTCTTTGCATGAGCGGATAGAATATTATCCAAAGTTTTATTGCTACTTCCTTTCTCTAATAGCGTATAGACCATCCCTCGCCAAACCTGTTTCTCATCATATATAGAAAGTTGTTCACGACTCTCTTTAGTTAAGGTATTAATGGTAGCGTAGGATATCAAATAATCAAAGTATATATGTGAACGAAGTGGTGGATTGGGCATGAGTCCAGTAATCGTGAATAATCCAAGATCTCCATATTGTAAGGTTTTGCCAATGACTTCGCCTTCTGGAAAAAACTTCTTCGCCGATTTTTCAGTAAGAACAATAGATTGAGGGTTGGATAAGGCCGTTTTCTTATCCCCTTTCAACCAACCAAAACTGAACATATCTAGAAAAGAATCGTCAACAACAAAACCTACGTTATCTGGATAACCTACTTCGCCATTTATTTCAAAATGTAGTCCGACTTGGACAACTCTTGTTACTTTTTCTATCAACGATGGCACCTCCTTTAATGGCTCTGCTAAATTCAAAGAAGTAGTGGCTAAATCCGGAACTTTGATTGATATATTTTTTTCCTTTTTATTGGTAATGACACGGTAAATACGGTCTCCATTTTCATGAAAATTATCATAAGAATACTGATCTGTTAATATCATTATAAGCAATAAGCAGACAGACATACTTGTTGCTAAACCAAAGATATTCAGAGCCGAAAACATCTTATGTTTTGCAAGGTTTCTCCAAGCTATTTTTAGATAATTCTTTAGCATAGTTTTAAAATTTTATTCTTTGATACTATCTACTGGGTTACTTAGCGCCGCTCTAAAGGATTGTAAACTCACTGTTAATAAAGCAATCCCGACAGCCAACAAACCAGCAACAACAAAAACCCACCAGTCTAATTGAACACGGTATGCAAAATTACTCAACCAACTATCCATAAAATACCAAGCAATAGGAACGGCAATAATCAAAGAGGCAAAAACCAGTTTTAAAAAGTCTTTCGATAATAAATGAACGATGCTATAAACAGAGGCACCCAACACTTTTCGGATTCCAATTTCTTTAAATCGTTTTTCTGCAGTGTAAGTGGCTAAGCCAAAAATTCCGAGACAAGAAATCAGAATTGCAATCAATGCAAAGAATAAAAACAGGGAGCTGATTTTCGTTTCTGTTTTATACAAATTATCATACGTCTCGTCCAGGAACTCGTATTTAAAAATAGCATTGGGATGATGTTCTTTAAATATTTTCTCCGCAGAAGCGATGGCCGTTGCTGTGTTTTTTCCAGTTGTTTTGACATTCATTAACGGAAACCAATCTCCTTGTTGGCGGAAGATGAGTTGCTGTATGTCATTGTGGAATGACTGAAAATGAAAATCTTTAACGACGCCAACAATGGTTCCACGGTCGCCC
>CAZDTI010000308.1:0-10439 GCA_964508085.1 uncultured Saprospiraceae bacterium
TTTTTATTATTCTACATACTCAAAGTTACTATAGGAATAAGAGTATCTGATAGTGAAGAGCTAAGAGGACTCGATATCGCAGAACATAAAACAGCTGCTTATTCATAGCTTTTATTCTAGCTTTGCGAACTCCGTGGGTGGCTCTGAGAAAAGGAAGAGCTCGTAAAGCGGTTGAGGTCTAATACCTCGGGGCTTGCCCCGAAAAAAAGGGTTCAGGGCTTGCCCTGAGGTTCATACCCTTGATTGCAAACTATACTTATTGGAACTTAACCTTGATTCCTGAGCTGAGGATAGATAAAAGTTGTCAAAATATATTTAGCTATGAAAACTATAGGAATGATGCCTTGATTTCTGTAGTAATTGGTGTTATGTATACATTTTAGGGATTTGAACTGAACTGCTTATCTGCTAATGTATTGTTGGAGGGGGTTGAATAATTTTCAATCTCCTCCAAATATTCCATTGAATGTTATTCCCAAACAGCCCTCCATAAGGCAACCACCCAGAGCCTGCTGAATTCCTTTCTTAACCTTCTTGTCCTCTTTAATTGCTCTTCGTTTTTTTTGATATTCTTTTTTAGCCTGTTTCTTCATCTTGACGACGAGTTGAGGGTCTAGGTTTCTCCTTTCTAGTTCTTCTTTAGCGGTTAAAACTGCGGTCGGTTGATAATCTTCTTTTTCAATAAAAACAATCGAAACCAGCGTTTCACTGGTTATTGTAGCCATGGCCTGTTTGAATTCATTATCATCCATATGTTTTTATTGAGGGGTAGCGGACAATTAAAACAGAATCAATCAAAGTTACTTTGTTTGATTGAGTGTATCCTATGCTTGAAAGGAATAGCATTAGAAAAGTTATTTTATTTTCATATGTTTATTGTTGAGTTCTATCAACCCTTCAAATTCTTAGTTACCTCTTCTAGGAAATCAAACCAGGTCTGATAAAAGGTAACCGTATTTTCCAGGCCTTTGATGCCATGGCCCTGTCCTTCAAACTTTACCAGTTTTACATTCTTGTTGTATTTTTTCAAACTATCCGTCATCATAGTACTACCAGCTATCGGTACACGGCTATCGTTGGTTCCGTGGGTCAACAGCAAGTGGCCTTTCATTTTATCGGCATGATAAAGAGGAGAGCGGTCTCTGAGTTTAGCGGCCTCTGTTTTTGGGTCACCGGCTTCCAGCGTTACCCAATCAGGAATATTACAATTTTCATAAAAATGAACAATGTCAGAAAAGCCCGCATGGCTGATTCCAAAGCCCCAGTCAAAATCTGCCTTGTTGCCATTGATTTCTCCAGGGAAAGTCAGGGTTCGCATAGTCGCATAACCACCATGGCTTCCACCAAATACTCCAATGTTTTGCGGAGGAATATTGAGTTTTTCCGAAATGTATTTAGCCGCATAAAAAACGTCTATGATTTCATTGCCCCCTAAGTCTTTATCGTTGAGGGCGGAGAAGTCTTTCCCAAAACCGCTGCTTCCTCTGGGCGAAGGACTCAGTACATAAATTCCTGCATCCGCTAAAATCTGATAACGAGTACTAAAGTTATTTCCTCCTCCATAGAAAGATTGAATCATTACAATTTGATCCTTAGCAGGAAGCGGATTTTTTGGCTTGTATAAATAAGCATGTAATTCTCTTGTTTTACCAGTGGCAGCGTCAATGTCAAAAGTAGGATAGGTGATGCGCTCTGGAGTGGCTTTGTATATTTTTTCCTTCAAGTCTTTTGGAATATCCACAACTGTTTTGGAAGTCAATCCCTCTTTAGTCACCGTCATTTCATCTATACGAAACATAGAAGCATTCGATCCCGCAGAGACGATCATTTTATTGCCATCAGAATCATAAACACCAAGGGAAACATCACTTTGCTTTTGCATCACTATTTCACCGGATGGCAAATCCATAAGATAAATTTGAGTTTCAATGGGCGAAGAAGTCGTGGCGAACATGTACTTCTTTCCTTCAATCGTTACGATTTCTGAAGTACCCAAGTCCGTGGTGAATTTGGTCAACTGAGTTGATTTTTTTGTAGCCAAACTATAGCTGTAAATGTTTCTAAAACCATCCTCGTTTGAAGTATACATAAAGGTTTCGTCGTCAAGCCACTCTTTAAAAACACCAGGGAAGCTTCTCTTTTTAGAATTGTCGGTTAGGAGTATCTGCGATTTTTTTTCAAAATCGATGTACACAATATTACCATAGGTTCTGTCTGCATCTTTGAGGGCCGTTACCGCTACGCCTTTACCGTTTGGTTGCCAGCTGGGTGTGCCCCAGGTGTATCTCATTTCTGGTTCATCTTGAATAATCGTTGTCTCTTCATTCGTTTTTAAATCCAGAATCCGAAGTTCACTCATTCGGTTCGCTTTATCCCCTAGTCGCGCGATGTAGGCTATTTTGTCCCCACCTTCATTCCATCGGTATCCAAAGATGTAAGGCACATCCGTTAGTTTTTCTACTTTTCCAGTTCTTGGATCAAGTCGAGTCAGGTTGATAACTTCATCGTTGACTTCATCTCCGGACCAATAAAGGTTTTTGTCGTTTTTATTGTATCGTATGCCCCATACATTTCGAGTGGCATAATCAATATCAGAAATTTTTCTCCCTTTGGATAAGTCGGGATTTCCAGTTAAATCCAACTCCAGCAAGTCAGTAGTTGCCCCTCTTTTCATGTAGTATAATTTTCCGGCATCACAAAAAGGAGTAAAGCGACTGTAAGGGAAACCTTCAATATAAGGAGTCAAGTCTATTGAACGTCCTTTGAAGGAAACCATACGAGAGTTGTCAATTTCAACAGGAGGAGTATCTTCTTTGACAGCTTCGCCACCACAACTCATCATAGCAGTAGCAATAAAAAAAAAGAAGAAGTATTTTAAATTTTTCATGTTAGTGTAAGTTTTGAATGGTTTAATGCTGGTAGTAAACGAAAAGGAAGCCTTGTGCCTTTTCCAAATGATTTCTTCTCCAAGGTAAATATATTCTAAAAAAGTGCTAAGATAATTGTTTCATTTTACAACCTGAGATACAATTGGGGGGAGCTTGAATAGGCAACGAACTTCTTCAAAGTTAAGGAATTATTTTGAGACGTTACAGGCGGTTAGGTCTCTAGGAGGATATAAGGTTTTCATATTGCGAAAAGTAAGTGTGGACGAGCGTAAGCCGAAAGAAGAGAGGAGTGCGAATAGACTTACCTTAAAGCGAAATGAAATCTGAACTCAATTCAAAAGCAATTATTCTATTAGCTGAGAAATATGAATTCCGAATGCTTTCTTGATGGGAGAAGCATACCCGTAAATACATTGTTATTGAGTTGTCTGCTCGACTAGCTACAGGCTTCTTTTATTTGATATAGATTTTACCATTTGTTCGAACGTAGATAATAGTTTCTAAACCTTTATCAGCTTTGATTTGATGTTTAGATTTAGCTACAGAAGTAAAGTAGCTGCCTGGGTCTAAAGGTTTAAGTTCTTTTGATTGAGGCATTATATACGTTGATTCTCCAGTTATTACTACGGCATGAAATTCTTCTCCCTCACTGAAGATTTCTCCTTCAAATCCAGAAGGAAGTTTTATTAACTTTCCTGTCATATCTTCATCCTCCCAAAGAAAAGCGACTGCCGTATTTATAGTCGATTTGCTATCTTCAATGATTTTCGCTTTTGAAGCGTTTAACCATATTATATTGCTTTTATCAACATTAATAGGCCTTTCTCCATTGTCAAAACCTTCTTCTATTGGTTTCACAAGGTAAGGCCCATTATCAATTTCTACATAGGCTATATTTTCTTTTCCTTTCGCAGCGGTGATATGTGACGCTCCGGCAGGTTGTGTCCAGAATGAACCTGCTGGCATCCACATCTTTTCAGCATGTTGGTCATCATTATGAATTAGACCCTTAATTACCATTGCCCTATAAGTAACATTGTGCGTGTGAGGTGGAGAGGAGAAACCGTCTACAAATTTTGCAAGAAATCCAGTGGCTACTTTCCCTTTTCTGTCTCCCCAAATTGTTCCAGCCTGAGGACTTTTATCTCCTCTGGCAGGATTTAATTTCTCCCATTTTATCTCAGAACTCAACACAACTTGATTTGTCGGTTCTGAGATTACTTCTGCAGGGTTATTTGGAATGTCTTTTTTTGTTTCTTTGCAAGAAATTATGATGCCAGCAAGAATTAAAATGAAGAATACTTTTTTCATTAGTTTCTGTGTTACTTACTTTTTTGTTAAGCAGAAATAGTATTGATTAAATAACGACTAAATGAATTTTCGAAACCGCTATAATTGCGCTAACCATTCGTTGATAGTTGAAAGAGCGGTTTTGTCTATAAGGGTTCCGCTGGATGCAAAAGTATGGACTCCAATTACTAGATTTTGATTATTTGAATTATCCCAGACTGGTGATCCACTATTTCCTCCATGAGTATCGAATGTATGACCATAAACTTTTTCTGATTTTAATTGAATCGTCTCTTTTTGATGATACATTCTTTTGCCATTATAACCTTCAGGACTATTTGCAGGATAGCCCGCAATATTTATCTCATTGTTATTTATTGTACTCTGGTTTAATTTAAATTCATCGTTCCATGTAAACTCTTGAGGAATAAATTTTTCTGGAATATGGATTAAGCCATAATCATTCAAAATTCTTTTATCCCAAGATTGAGATAATGAATAAAATTTAGGAGTAAATGTTGATTTTGAACAACTATACTTGCCTCTTATTTCAATGGTAGGATATAATTGGCTGTCTTCATACTGGCCGATTTGAATTTTTATCGAATCAACCTTTGTTCCTGTTTGGGAGTGGATGTTATGTGCTGCAGTTAAAATAACATTTCGCTTAATGAAAAAACCAGTAGAATTAAACCATTTATTTTTTCTGAATGTTCTTTTCCTGTGAATACTGAGATGGCAAATTTTATTATATGGTGCTTGATCAGTATTGGTAATTAATTTTTTTTCGTTCATTTTGGAATTTTAGAAAGTTTAATTTGATACTATTAAATTAATTAATCATGCCATTTTTTATTGCATGTAATTAATTTACGACAATATACAGATATTATTTAATTAATATATGTTGTAGCGATGTAATTCTTGGAATTCAATCAGAATAAAGGCAAAATAATTACGATTAGATGGATGTGATATGACGTTGGTCAAACGCTTTTGGTAGTGACTTATGTATGGTGTGTGAATATTGTTACAAATTGGGAAGGGTAGCGATTAATTTAACGGTGTTAACTGGGTATAGTAGGACGGTTCTCTTTAGCTATAAATTTTTCAGATGTCCATATTCCTTCTGCTCTGTTCATAATTAAGAGCCCTTCATCTTCCATCGCCAATTCCGCAATAAATTTCCCACGGTTATCCCAAAATCCACTTTTACCACCGGACTTCATCCCCCAGGCTTCACCAGAATAGTTAGACATCAAAATATATAATGCATGTCTCTTTGCATACGTTGATAAAATTTTATGCCCTTTCGAAATTCCGTTCTTTGAAAAAAATAAACTTGCTATGTATAAAGAACAATCGTTTTCCTTCGCATTCAAGGGATGTTGTTGATTGTCAATGTCTGCGCATATCGCAAATTGAATGGTTTCTCCTTTAAGTTCCAATTTTGGATTAAATCTAAAAGAGCTGGAGTAGTAAATCTCTTCACCTGCATGCAGAAATTGCTTGGTATAAATCTTAATATCACCGTTTTGCATTAAAATGTAAGATCCTATATAAAGATTACCGTCAATTAGAATTGGTGCTCCGATTACAATTACTAAATTGTTTAGCACGGCTTTTTTACTTAATTCAACTAGCTCTGGACTTGATTGAGGGGTGGCTAATTCCTTTCCTTCTTCACGACAGTAACCGGTTAGAGACATTTCTGGAAAGACGATTAAATCAACTCCATTTTCTATTGCTACTTCTATTAGTTCTAAATGCTTTTTTAGATTTCTTTTCAAATCTCCAAGGGTTACCTCTATTTGAGCTGCTGCTATTTTCATGTGTAGACTATTGTTAGAAATTAACCTTACTTCTTGTTGGGACTCCCTCGACTACTAATAGGTTGCTTTTGCTTAAATAGATTTCGACGACCAAGTTCCATTGACCATCACAGGCCGTGCATTTAATTTATAAAAGTGTTTTTTCAGATTTTGTTTACGGGTATATTCTTTGGCTGGAGTAGAGGTGTAATCTTTTACCGTTTCAGTCAATTCCTTTATTTCTCCAGTACCAGGAAAATCAAAGGCTCTGGTTTTTAAAACTTTCTTATTACCATCCATTAAACTATAGGAATGTCCATAATGCATTTCTCCCATGCTTGAATTGGTGACCTCTAATATTTGATCTCCTTTTTGATAAGTAGTGATTACGTAATCAACTTCTTCTCCTTCGGTCCTTGTTCCCAGGTTTTTCCATTGAGACAAATCAAAACTTCCAAAATGTGGGAAATCAAATTTTGTATCCGTTATAGGGGCGTTTCCTTTTTTCTCTTCTTTTTCTTTTACGGCTCCACCAAAGACCCAACCTTCTTTTTTATCGAGAGTAATGACTTTAAGCCAGGAGTCTTCGTAAGCGACACCTCGAAGTACAATCGTTTCTTTTTCTTTTGAACGCTCACCACTGAATTCCAATGCATCATTGCTGTCCACAGTGCTGATGGCTTTCCCTTTTAAGTTGGATGTATTTCGAATGTTTAGTTTATCGACCCAAGCATACACCAAGTCTTTACTTTGGAGGCGGTCGGAATTTAGAGGAGTGGTAGTAGGTGAAGATTCATCCTTCTTTGTTGTTTCTGGATCAGCAGAAGTGTCAGTGGAAGGCGTCGAAGGATTGCTGGTAGATTGAGATTTATCATTTTGACAAGCCATTACAAGAATGGTAAAACTCAAAAACAATAAGGCAGGTTTAAAATTTTTCATCTTGTTTCTTATTTCTTTTGAAGTGAGCAACTGCTTAAGTGCTTGGAAGAAATGACGAATAGTTGATGGCGGTCTATTCCAGCAAGTGCTTATTTGAGGTTCCAGATGAATTCATTTGGTCACTATTACTTAGTGCGGGTAGATTTCCCTCCCTCCACAAGGTCGGGACGGGCTTTTAGGGGCTAGGGGCAGCGACGGCAAATCTCTGGTTCTAATTGTTGATCACCAAATGAATTCACTTAGAACCTTAATTGAAAAAGGAAATATATGAAATTTTACCAAGACTTTAATACTACAAGGCTGTCAATAGTCTAACCCAACGGTTTTGAAACTATGAAAGTAATCGTTTTTAATTCAGTTTTGAGATTGTAATGTCCATGGCCGTAAATTACCAACTGGCTTTTGTCAGCTATAATTTTTTAATTGTTCCAAGATCTCTGAGGATTTATTCATGACCTTCCATTCGTTTCCGGAAAGAAAAAACGCACTAACTTTATTATTCCCAGTGCTTAGTTTTTGATATAACCAGAATGCTAAGTAAGACAATCCTAAGAATACAATTAAATTAACGCCTCCATAAATAACAGGAGAATGTTTTAACCCCTCAATACTTATCCAGCAAACTGACCAAAAAGGAAGCTGGATTATCGCTAGTTTCGTTAAGTGGAAATTAGATATTTTTAACTCTGCAATTCGTTTTTGGACTTTAACTATGTTTTCTGAACGTTTGATACTGTCAATTAGGAACAAATGGTAAACATAGCCTATGATTATGCCGATCATAATTAAACTAATACAACCAAATCCTAATGAAGCAATTAATGCATCCGCTTTGAAAGTAACCCAAGTAAGGAAACAAAGAATAAAGGTGTACGGAATTCCTATTAGCAGTGATACCTGTTTAGGTAACCGCAAAGAGTTGAAATTACTGTTCAGTTTTTTTCTGGTAAGTTCATAGACCGTTTTTTTGTTTAAGGACAAAACCTCTTCTAACTTTTGATCATAAGATTTCCAGATGTTTAACAATTCTTTTTCATCCATTTTAATTTATTTTAAGTTTGATTGAAATTTATTTCGCAGTTTGTTCTTTATTCGATTAATTCGGGTTCCTACATTTGAAGGGCTCATTCCCATGATATCTGCAATTTCCTTTTGGCTAAATTCATCTAAATAAAGTAAGATTAGAGCTTTATCAATTTCCTTTAATTCCTGGATGAACTTATTAAGCAAGTTTAGGTTTGGATCCTCTTCAAAAGTTGTTTCTTCAATGACCATATTCTCATGCTGTGGCAGAAATTCTGAAGACAGCTTACGTTCGTTTTGCCCTTTTCGGTAAAACGAAATTGCGGAGTTCAAAGCCACTCTGTATATCCAGGTCGAGATTTTGAATTGGTGGTCATAGTTTTCAAAAGATAACCAAAGTTGCAGTATGATTTCTTGTATCAAATCCTCATGCAGGGCTTTGTTTTTACAATACCCGTTAACGATTTTGTAAATTAACTTAATGTTGCCATCAATTATCGCAAGAAATTTTTCTGTCTTTTTCTCCAATTTGACTTTACTTTCTTACATTATTCGAGATTGTTTTCGAAATGTCACACTTTTGGTAAGTTTATTTTGTTTGGCGGTAACGAGGGCTAAGAAATTGCTTCGCAGCCATTAGTAGGTGACTGGCACTTAATGAGATTAGTTGAGTCGGTGAGGTTCTTTTTCTTTATTTAAGTATTCTTCTCATTCCAACTTCAATTCCATAATTGTATAGATGTTCTTTTATGTCACTATCTGCAGTTTTGGTAAGGTGATATCTAAATATAGTTTGTCCAAATAAATGATATTTTCCGTTTATCCTGTAATTAACTCCAAGTGATAAGTTTCCTACAAAATGTAGTTTATTGAATGCTGAATTCTCCTCAGAATGGAATTCGACATCAGTGGAGAGGTCAGTGATTGTTTTTGTTCTTGATCTCAAATATAGTGAAGGGGAGATTCCTAATTCTAAAAAGGGAGTTAACTTATTTTCCAGAAAATCAAGCCTACCTATTATTGGGACTTCTATAAAATAGTAATCGTAAATAAATTGAACTTCACTTGGTAAGTTTGGATTAGGAGGGCTACCATTAATTGATTGTGTCCAGATCAGTCCTGTTCTTTTTTCACCTTTATAGCCGATTCTTGCTAGTCGAATTCCTGTTTTTAAATAAAGCTTTTTATCGACTTTTATATTATAATTTAATCCGAACCGCCAATTCAGTTTTTTAGAATCACCATCCCTACTGTCTAAGATTAATTGAGTTATGTCGTCTTGCAATGAAGTATTTAAAGTTCTAAAGGAGTAATCAATTCCTGAAACGAAATCTATTGATGAGATGCCTTGGCCGGTTAAAAGAATTGGAATGTTTAAGCACAAAATTATTATGATCGTTTTAATCTTCATTTTTTGTTTTTTTCTCTTGTTCCGTATTTAAATTGACCACCTGCTTAGAATCGCATAACAATATCCTTTCTTATGTAATAACGTTGATGCGAAATGGCCGACTTTTGTTGGAAATGAGCAGCATTCACATTGTTGGTGATGACATTTGTAAAATAGTGAATGTTACTTTTTTCTGAGATTCTCGATAATCCGAGCGTCCACCCAAAAAATATTAGCTTCACTTTCTTCCATACTTTCACCTAAGCTTATTCTATTGAAAAAGAAAAATTTTCCATCGGAAGTGACACTCCCATAAGTATCATCGACTTCGGTGTTTATTTCTTTTCCCATATTGATGGCCGGTCCCCAGGAGCCATTTTCTTGCCGAAAGCTGATATATAAATCCGAATCGCCGTATCCATCTTCTCGTTCGCTATCCCAAATCAGATAGCTTTCATCTGGTGCAATAAAAGGATGAGCGGTATATTTACCGGTGATGATTTCTTCGTTAAACACTTTGGGTTCTTCTCGTTTGCCATCTATTAACTTAGCATATCGAATGACACCAAATTCCTCTCGTTCATCAAAAACATAAGTACCAGCTGATGAAGCGGTAAGACGCATGATGGGGAATTTTTCAAATTGCGCTCCTAAACTTTTTTCCGCTGTCCACCCTAAAGGGGTACGTTCTATATATTTACTGCCAAGGTGCATCGTTTTATTATCTGTTGAAATAAAAACTTCGCCAGAAGGGCGTTCTACTTCTGACTCTTCCCACTTCCCATTTTTATATTGAATGAGATGAGATTTAGGTTGCTCACCTTCCTTTTGTCTGACAAAATAAAATTCTTTCATACTAGCCGAGATGGCTGCTTCGATTTCTAGATTTTTTGTTGAAACGATTCCAGGAGCAAATAATTCAGGAGTCAAGCCTGGTGGTTTTTGACCAAGAAAGGAGGATACTTTAGGGGATGACTCGCTATCTTTCGAAGTCTGTTTTTTGTTGCTACAAGCATTTAAAAATAGTACAAATACAAGCGCTAAAAATAAAAAATAAGGTCTGGTCATATTTATAGTAGTTGTCATCATTCAGATTTT
>CAZDTI010000309.1:0-10431 GCA_964508085.1 uncultured Saprospiraceae bacterium
CTTGATCCGCTACCTAGACTGTACCAGGAAGCAGTATCGCAACTACTACAGCACCAATGATCACTTGCATTCGAGAGGCTCCCTTGTGCTTCTCCAGGAGAGAGGTTATAATTTACACTACCTGTTACTCCATTATAATAGGCGCATGAGCCACCGTTAATAGTCATCTGCTGTTTTTTGTCGAGTACAGCTACTCCTTCCATACTTAGAATGTTGTTTAACATGATTTATATTTAATTAAAAAAGTATTTCCTCAATCATTTTTAGACGTTTGAGGGTTCCGTCTATCCTTCGCGAAAGAATATTTTATAACAATTTAATTACAAGAAGAAAAACAGCAGACTAAAAAATGACTATTTTATTAAAAATCGATTTGTTGTCGGTAGTCTCAATAACTAAAATGTAAACCCCGCTTGTTATTAGATCAATATTAGTATTACCATAGACTTCCTGAGAAATAGTTTGTTTATGAACCACATAACCCCACTGATTTAAAATACGAATATTCTTCACCTTGATTCCTAAGCTTTTAAATTGGATATTGAAGTTTCCATTATTTGGATTTGGACTTATTAGAATTGAAATATCTTCATTTTTTGCTTCCTCCACAGTTGAAATTAAATTTTCACAGATGGGGTCAGATAACAATAATTCTGACGAATAAGTTACTAGATTGTTATACATCGTAGCGGATTGATCGGGTGTGAACATCTCTTCGCAGGCATAGTTCATGATATTACTGACATTGTCTACTTCGTCCGGTGTTTCTTCGCAGGTATTAGCTTCTGTACATGCAAGGATGGGCCAACAGACTGGTGTATCATCCATGTAATCTGTTCCTCCACAAAATAATTCTCCTGGTGGTGTTCCGGCTGGAATGTACCAAGTATGATGCAAGCCAAGAACATGACCCAATTCATGTGCGGCTAATCCAGCATCCAAATCTGTAAAATCTATTACTGGACCGGGGATACAATCTACTAAACCACCATTTGGAAAATAATCTTCATAGGAAATGCCATAACTATAGGAAGTATCATTGGCAACCATTGGTGCCAACCAAATATTCAAATATTGTTCAACCGGCCAGGCGTTGACCCCACCTAAAGAATCCACCTTCACCGATTCTACGCATACATCAGCGAAAACATCAACTTTTTCGAAGTTGGTCGACCCTACATCGTAGATATTAATTCCACTATGGGCATTTCCTTCTGGATCCATATCAGTCAAACAGAATTGAATATTTGTGTCGGTAACTTTATCATGATGTTCAGGGTTTATAATGGAATAGTTAGGCTGTTGAGCTCTGAATAATTGATTTACTTCTTCTATCAAAACATTAACGTCATCTTCAGAGATACCTTCCACATCATTTTGTAGTACATGGACTACTGTTCTGATGTATATCACAGTATCACCAACTCTCTTGTTGTCAAAGAATGGAGGCTTCGTACCTAAGGTATAATTAAAGCTTGTATTACCACATGGTTGTGATTGGGCGGATAATTGAAAAGAGAAAAAAGAAATAGAGATAAAAAGAAATAGAACAGTTAATTTATATGGTTTTTTCATATTTTAACGAAGTTTAATGAATATATAATTGATGTTTCCAGTTTTACATAGGCCCATTTGCTGAGTCATTGTATTACTTGTTGGTGTAATCTCTTTTGAATAATCTGAGCTTATTATCATTATTGGGTATAGCATATGTATTCACAATGTTATTTGGGGCATAACCCTTAAAGGATGGATAAAAGCAATTTACTTTTACCCATCCTTTTAAGAGCTTATTTAAATTCATCCCCAATAAGGCTTCTTGATTTTCGATACATCTACTCCACCCTTAACTTTAGCCTGGTGACCTTTTTCAATGACTGAAATAGAAATATTTTTCAATTGAATGATAGTTTTTTTTGTCTTTTTCATAATTAATGATTCTTGATGCTCCGGATAATACGTGGAGCGAATTATAATAGCATTATTGCTTTTTAATTTATCAGTTAATAGCTAAGGTCAGAACCAGAAATTCTGACGTCTTTCATCCGAAAAGCATCAAACAACATCACCCTTCTTGATTTTTGATCTCTCTATACCACCTTTTACTTTACTCTGTTGATGCTTTGCAAGTACTGACACAGATAATTCTTTCAACTGGTTTAAACTTATTTTTGTCTTTTTCATAATTAAAAAATTTGATGCTCGGCTTAAAGCACGGAGCGAGTTATAATAGCATTATTGCTTTCAAAATTTAGAATTTAATGAGGTGGATGCCCAGGTATTTTAACGTCTTTCCTCTTTATTCCACCCTTGACTTTACCTTGTTGATCTTTGCTGATCACCGAAACAGAAAGTTTCTTCAACTGATCGATACTCTTTTTTATCTTTTTCATAATTAATGATTTTGATGCTCGACTTAATGCCTGGAGCTAGTTATTGTAGGGACTTGAAAATGGCTAAAAGCTATTTACTTTTAGTTTTTTTTTTGTAAAAGGTTAATCTATTGCTCGTTAGAAGGTCTCGGAATTTTTCCTTTATGTATTCCACCCTTTACTTTACCCTGTTGATCTTTGCCGATAACAGAAACAGAAAGTTTTTTCAATTGATCGATACTCTTTTTTGTCTTTTTCATAATTAAACATTTTGATGCTCTGCTTAAAGCACGGAGCGAATTAAAATAGCATTATTGCTTTCGAAATTTTCTTAGGCAGTTTTCCGCTAAAGTATTTCCTCAATCATTTATAGACGTCTAAGGATTCCGTCTATTCTTCGCGAAAGAATATTTTATAACAATTTAATTACAAAATAAAAAGGCCACAGACACAAGCCTGTTGTTCAAAAAAACTACTGTTATTCGATGTCTTCAGTACATCGGTATATGCCCTCCTATATAATTAGGATGAGTAGAAGACCCGCTACTTGGATTGTACCAGGAAGCGGTACTACAACTACTACAGCACCAATGATCACTCGCATTCGAGAGACTCCCTTGTGCATCTCCAGAAGAAAGATTATACTGGACCTCACCTGTTGATCCATTAAAATAGGCGCATGAACCACCATTAATAGACATCTGCTGTTTTTTACCGACTACAGCTGCTCCTTCCATGCTTAGAATGTTATTTAACATGATTTAAAATTTAGATTAAATAATTCCTCAAGCAGTTTTTGACGTCTGAGGTTTACATCTATTTTTCGCGAAAATATCTTATAACAATTTATTTACGAAAGGAAATATAGCAGGCCAAATGCCTGCTGTATAGCTGTATAAAAGATTACTGTTATTCGAGCCCATCATCTAACTTTGAGGTCCCTCCATAACTCCAATTCCCATTCGAAGAAGACCCACTACCTCCTGGGCTGTACCATGAAGCATTATCGCAACTACTACAGCACCAATTATCACTTGCATTCGAGAGGCTCCCCTGTGCTTCTCCAGGAGAGAGGTTATAACTTACACTACCTGTGTCTCCATTAAAGTAAGCGCACGAACCACCGTTAATTGACATCTGCTGCTTTTTGTCGAGCACAGCTACTCCTTCCATACTTAGAATATTGTTTAACATGAGTTAAAATTTAGATTAAAAATATTTCCTCAATCATTTATTGACACTTGAGGATTCCGTCTAGTCTTCGTAAAAGAATATTTTATAACAATTAAAATACAATAAGGAAGTACAGCAGGCTTATGCCTGCTGTATGAAAAGATCATAGTTATGCTATCTCGCTCCAATCAGAGCAGTTTTCATTATGCTCAAATAAATTCGAGTTAGGACCTGCGGAACAACCACTACCGTACCAGGAAGCAGTACTGCAACTGCTACAGCACCAACGATCGTTTGCGTTAGTGAGCATACCTTCAGCATCTGAACTAGAAGAGACATGATAATCTACCTGACCTGTTGCTCCATTGAAGTAGGCGCATGAGCCGCCGTTAATTGACATCTGCTGCTTTTTGTCGAGCACAGCTACTCCTTCCATACTTAGAATGTTGTTTAACATGATTTATAATTTTGATTAAAAGAATCCTCAAGCATTTATAGACTCTTGAAGTTTACGTCTAGTCTTTTCGAAAAAATTGTAACAATTAAATTACGATAGAACACAACAGTCAAGTTGCTTGCTGTATTAATAGGTTGGCAGTTATTGGATGTGGTAACAATTTGGATCAGCGGGATTGCCAATGGATTTACTGCTTGACAATCAATTTAGTTCTTGTATTCTCATCCGTAAAAATCTTAAAGAGGTATATCCCTTTTTCCATATCTGAAATATCAATACGCCCTGAAGGTAAATTGATATTGATTTGTTTTACTTTACGACCCTGTACATCAAATATTTCAAGTGAAATAGGATGCTCTTCTCCTAAATCATAACTAATCTCATGCTTTGCAGGGTTAGGGTATAAACTAAATTTTCCAGTAGTTTCGACTTCTTCAACATCAACAAGATCACAGCCTAAAGCAAAATCCATTATTTCGTCTTGCCCTGCCCTAATCCCTAAAATTGTAGGTTGTATTTCATAATCAGGTATTATTCCCACTCTTTGAGTTTCCGTATAATCTGGGTAATAGGTTCCTAAGAATGTGGCATAGGTAATGATTTGTCCAGGCAAATACATCTCTGCAACATTTCCATCTGCTGCTGAAGTTGTACTTCCTATTTTTATTGCATCTGGAAATTGCTCTAAGCCCATACAAGTATACTCCGCCTGACTCTGGGTTCTTTCATCAAATAGTATTATCAATTTACCTTGGTATAGATCAGATGTTCCATTTCCAATATATTCAGCGCTCCAAGTCAATCTACCAGGATAAGTAATGTCGGGTATTGTAAAATTTGCAATATGGATAGATGAAGGGTATAAAAAGTTGACAAGATTCCACAGTGTACCATTAGGATAATTTCTTATGTCAAATATAATAGCATCCGTATCCCACAAATCAGTGAGCATTGAGTTGATATGACTAACTTCAAGTCTTCCCATATCTACTATTCCGTAATTACAATTCCCATTAACGATTGTGTCTTTCCAAATCGGACTAGTATCAATATTTAAGTTCGTATAATTTGAAGTGTTCCTATTTAATGTTTCCGTGTGAACATTACTCCCGTCATCAACGGTAATAGAAAAGTCTCCAGAACTTCCTCGCATAATTATCTCATTTAATTCCCGCTCAATAATTACGTCATTTGAGCCGTGTGCGAATACGCTCAAACTATCCCTCAAACTATAAATATTCTCTCCATCAATTTCCTTGATAACATCTCCAACATTGACCTCGGTTACTTGTGTCAATACTTTAGTAATTACCATTTCGTTTTCAATAAATCTTACAAGGAATGGGGGGTAGTTAGATCCCAACCAACTACCAAAGGATGGGCTATAAAAGAATGCATGAGAATCATTTATCCTTGTTGTTAACCTTTTAAAAACCAAACTGTAGGAAAGTGCATCAGAAGCTTCAATAATTTGCGGTATAAACTCTACTAAAGTAGCATCCCAGTCTTGATCCATTATATCCTTATATGGAAAGAAATAGTTTATTATATTCCAGTATCTAAATAGTGCTAAAATTCTTTTTTCTTCCGTAGGAAAAGCTTGTTCTAAATAATATAAATCATCCGTTCCAAAAGTGGGATTTCCTCCGGCCCATGCTTCACCAAGGTAAACATTACTTTGTGGCCTGAACCGGTTTCTAATGGTGTCGAGTATCGCAATTGCTGGGTCTGAAAATATGGGATTCTGAATCCATGAATAATCGTTATTATTGTTTAAACTATCAGGGATAACTGGTAAGCTATTGGAGTTTGTTTCCATTTCTCCAGCATTGGTTAACATTTGTAACAAAGATTGGTTAAAGAAATCATTGTCAGGGGCGTTTTTTATATTACTAAGCTCATTTAATAATTCATCATCCCAATTAACCGTTCCATTTGCTATTTCAGAATGATAATATTTTACATGTCCCCAAGCTTTACATGTGTAAAATAATCGATCGTAATATACGCTGTCTGGAACCTGCGCATATGCACTAATTGAAATTAGAAGTGCAATCGAAATTGAAGTTAATTTTACTACTATTTTCATGATTTAATGTTTTTATTCTTTTGTTTTTATACTGGAAAATTACTTCGTTATATACTTCCTCAGTCATTTAGTTAGCCGCTTGAGGATTCCGTCTTTCCGGCATCGATCTGGATCTTCGTTCTTCCATACTTATTATTGGGTCTAAAAAGTTTTCTATATCCTCTGTCAGATAATACCTAGGAAATAACTTCTCATTGATGAGAATAGCTGGTGTATATTTAAGATGGTTTTGTTCACACCAGAGTCGATGATCACTAAGTATAGCATTGATCTTATCCGTTTTACAGACTCCCCATTTATGAAGCCATTCATTGATCGTAACTTTAGAATACCAATGTTGAAACGCCTCTCTAAAGCTGTCCTTTTCATAGAGATACAATTCTAAAAGTCGCTCAGCAACCAATGTTCTAGGGTCATTTCTATCATCAGATGGAACAAAAAAACGGAAGCGTATTTGAATTTTATCTTCGTACTTTTCAAACAATTTCATTAGGCTGGAATGAGCATCAAAACAGGCCTTGCATAATGGATTAGTTATCATTAAAAGAGTGACTATGCTATCAGGTGCACCCAAGCATATATCCGAAATAGAATTTATTTTGGTCTCTATTTTTCGAGAGGTATGATAGTATGGTAAGAACAGCTCACGATTTCTCCTGAACCTCAAATTATCAATTACAAGAGTAGTGTTATTTTTTTCTATTTGGAGCAATTGTTTGATACGATACCAAGACAAGATTACCACCGCTGAAACCAAAGGGAAAATTAGTATATCTAAAACATTAAAAGTTAAGCCATCAATAGAAAGCCACAATAATATAAACTGAAATAAAAGTATCGAGGCAATACTCAAGCACAAAGGGCACCACTTCTTTATCTTAAAGTATTGTAGATAAAAGGAATAAATAATGACTGGCAAGGAGAAGCTGGCCAAGGCAAAATATAAAACACTATTTGATACAATACTAAAGGACAAAAGGAGGAAGGAAAAGTACATAACCGAAACGTCACTCATATCGGCAAAGGAAAATAATTTTGCTTCTTTTGAATTTAAGACGCTACTACAATCCGTATCTTTTGAAAAGGTACAAAACCGGGAAGGGGCTTCACTTCCACCAAATTTTTCTTTTAATATTAAATGACTTATACCTAAACCAATAATTGAGCAGATTATATAAAGTGTTTTAGGTATTGAACTTGTCAGACAGGCTATATAGACGATCAATAAGACAGCACCTATTACTAAACCTAATTTTATGTAATTTAATTTATCCAACCATTGGTTCGTTGCATCCGGATTTTTCTCTATGGCTATAATCAAACCTGTCCACTCTAATAAGAATTCTTCTTGGGGTATTCTTCTGGAATTATTTTCATCCTGTACAATTTCCACCTCATCATTTGGTTTTTTTCTGACTAGTACTAAGTCCTCTTGCTCCTCTTGTAAAACTTGTGCTATAAAACACGAAGGCAATTGATCAAAAGATGTCTTGGGCACAGTAACTGTAATGTTATTGATACCAAAAAAATCCAAGGTGTTGCTTATTGGCGCAATCCCTTCATCAGGATCACTGAGCAACCTGAGTTTGAAATCATCCTTAGCTATTTTAAAACTAAAATGAGCCAACAGTTTTAGAAGTATGTGTAGTTTTCCTTTCATTATTTAATGGGATTATTTTTTGTCGACAGCCCTTCGCTATCATCGCCTTTGTGATTACCGAATTGTTCTTTTATAGCATCTGTACTTACAATATTATGTGAGACATTAACACCGTTTGTACATTTATTCTATGTCCATTATGAAATGGTTAGGGGCATCTGCCAAAATGTATAATTCTTAAAAGTATGGCCAAAAGCAATTTGCTTTTAGCCATCTTTTTGTATCAGGCTGATCTATTAGCCATTAGTAGGTCTAATGTGTTCGCTTTTCTTTACACCACCCTTTACCTTACTCTGTTGATTTTTTTCAATCACTGAAACAGAAAGTTTTTTCAACTGATCGATATTCTTTTTTGACTTTTTCATAATTAAAAACTTGATGCTCTAATTAATATGTTGAGCGAGTTATTATAGCAATATTGCTTTCGTAACTTATTACCCTTAATTGATGGTTAACAGCAATTCGCTTTTCCCCATCTTTTATGAAAGGCTAATTAATTACTCTCCGACGGGCAGTTTTACGATATCGGACTTCTTTACGCCACCCTTCACTTTACACTGTTGACCTTTTTCAATCACCGAAACAGATAGCCTCTTCAAGTGATCGATACTCTTTTTTGACTTTTTCATAAAAAAAAATTGATGCTCTAATTAATATGTTGAGCGAGTTATTATAGCAATATTGCTTTCGTAACTTATTACCCTTAATTGATCACTAAAAGCAATTTACTCTTAGCCATTTTCTTGTAACAGATAATTCTGTTACCCCCAATAAGGTTTCTTGATTTTGTTTGGATCTATTCCTCCTTTTACTCTACTTTGTTGATTTTTTTCAATTACTGAAATAGAAAGAGTTTTCAATTGGTCGATATTCTTTTGTGTCTTTTCCATAACTATTTTTTTTGATGCTCTGCTTAATGCATTGAGCGATTTATAATAGTGATATTGCTTATTAAAATTTAGAGATTCTACTAGCTATAAGTTTTGCCATTTAATTTGAACTCTTACACTTCTGCATAAATAAAATTGGAGAGTAGAACGATCAGAATAATTATGTTTGCTTTTCTCATTAATTTAATTTGTTAGCCAAAGCTCTATGTTTTATTTTTTTCCATAAAACAAATTAATTTTTTGAGGCCTTAGTTAAAAGATCTAAAATTTGGATTAAGCACATTTTAATGCTACACAATTAGCGTCTAATACTGTTCATAATTAAACTTCAGACCTTAAATTAGAGGGTATATTAATTCTCCACGAGAATGAGCTAATTATATAAAATCTTTATTTATTTATTTTTCAAGACGGCTAAAAGCAATTTTACTTTTAGCCATCTTTTTGTGAGAAATTAATCAATTATCCATGACGAGGGATCTTGACTTTTGTTGCATCTACTCCACCCTTTACCTTTCCCTGTTGATCTTTACCAATCACAGAAATAGATAGTCTCTTCAACTGATCGATACTCTTTTGTGAGTTTTTCATAATCAAAACATTTTGATGCTCCGCTTAATGCACTGAGCGATTTAAAATAGCAGTATTGCTTTTAAATTAATTATTAGTAGAACCAGGGATCCTGATTTTATTTTTCTTTACACCACCCTTTACTTTACGCTGTTGATCTTTTTCAATCACTGAAGCAGATATTTTTTCCAACTGACCGATTCTTTTTTTGTATTTTTCATAATTAATAAATTTGATGCTCTGCTTAATACGGAGAGCAAGTTATTTTAGTAGTGTTACTTTTAAAATTAATCATTAGAACCAGGAATACTGATGTCTTCTCTCTTTATCCCACCCTTTACTTTTTTCTGTTGATCTTTACCAATTACCGAAGCAGGCGATTTTTTCAATTGATCGATTCTCTTTTTTGTCTTTTTCATATTTATTTATTTTTATGCTCGACTTAATACGGAGAGCAAGTTTTTTTTTAGTATTACTTTTAAAATTAATTACTAGAACCAGGAATCCTTACGTCTTTTTTCTTTATTCCTCCCTTTACTTTACGCTGGTGATCTTTGTCAATCACTGAAGCAGATATTTTTTCCAATTGATTGATTCTTTTTTTTGCATTTTTCATAATTAATAAATTTGATGCTCCGATTAATGCGGAGAGCGAGTTATTATAGCAATATTGCTTTCGTAATTTAATATTCTTAATAAGGTGGTCTCCCTACTATTTTGATTTTTAACCTATCTATTCCCTCTTCACTTTAGTCTGTTGGTGTTTTTCAATCTTAGCGATGAATAACGTTTACAGCAGTTATTCTATTAATATTTTTTCTGTATGTAAAAAATCAGAACTTGAAATCTTTAAATAGTATAAACCAGTATCTAAATCTGATGTGTTTATTTGTGGAACTCCAATATCAATGTTAAGTATTAACCTTCCCAAACAATCAAATAAAGCTACTTGAAAGCTTAAATCGATTCCATCAATGTCTACATTAAGAATATCCTGAACAGGATTAGGGTAAATATTAATATTGAAAGGTAAATCTGAAAAATCTTTATTTGAGGAAACAACTTGGCAGCTTTTGAAATAATCAATATTCAAATCATATGTATTCCGGATGACTTGTAATTGTTGTGGACTAAACTCATTAATGCAATGAAGTTGACTGTAACTCATAAAATTAGTAGTACTCGGATCAAATGGTTCATTGTTCGCGTCGAAAACTGAA
>CAZDTI010000310.1:0-10349 GCA_964508085.1 uncultured Saprospiraceae bacterium
AAAGCTTTCATTCCTTCCAAATAATTGTACCCTGATCTTTTCGTCAAATGTAAATCATATATTTTGATTTCCAAATCGGCGATGTCTCCTTCCCAGGTATTGGTTTGCGTTAGATGTCCCCCTTTCATGGCCACTAAATAAGACCTGGCAAGTCCAGATTGATCAACAGCCCCATAGCTTATCATGTCTTGCATAAGTCTTGTTGCCAATTCGTTTTCTTCTCGTTGAAGCAATCCGTATTGCAGCCAATTCAAGGAGTGATAACTCAGTTCTTTTCGAGGCTGCTTTCGCTTTCCTTTGACACTCGCGTTCCAGGAATCTATGTTTGAATTAACGACATCATTCCATCTTCCCAAAGCCAGATAGATGTGGGAGGGCATATGCAAAGCGTGGGCCGCATCGGGAGCAATGACGGCATACTTGTCCGCTGCGTTTACCCCTAAGTGAGCATCCTTTGGATTGTCATAAGTATGAATCAAATAGTGTAGCGCTCCAGGGTGATCTGGATTCTCTGCTAAAATCCCCTTGGCTATTTTTGCAGATTCTGCATATAACTTATCCGTTTTTGAAGAACTTGGCGAACCCAACAAGGATAATACATAAAAAGCTTGTATCTCATGATTGCCCTCATACTTCTTGGCCAACTTGGCATAATGCATCCGATAGGCTTCATCCCGTTGTGCCTTAGTCCCAGCGCCAAATAGAATCTCCACGGAGCGGTGCAAGTCTTTCTCCATTTCTGTTTTGAACAAGGCGGCTCTGGCCTCAGGTGTCGCCCCCATTCTACTAAAAGACTTTTTCACCAATTCGGGTAGCTCTCGGTTGAATAGCGGATGGTTGTAGGCCATGATTTCTCCCCAGAAGGCCATCCCGCAGGTAGGGTCTGCTTGTTGGGCTTTGATGAATTCGGCGCGGGCGTCGAGGTATTCGAAGCTGTGGAGGTATAGGAGGCCGTCTTTGAAGTGTTGTTGGGCGGTGGGGTTTCCGGTGACGGTTAGGTTTAGTTGGCCTAGTTTTTTTTGGGTGGATTGGTCTGAGTTGCAGGCGGTTAGGAGGAGAAATAGTAAGAATAATTGTGGAATGATCAACTTCATGCTATGGTAGATTTGTTATGACTTATTTTTGGTGGTGTAAGGTATTGATTTTTGTTGTGGATTTTTGCGGAGAGATGCGTAAAATCGTGAGACAATTTTAGCCTCTATTTATTTTATACTCCAGATTTACCTGAATCAGGTGAGTCCCCTACTAAAACATTTTCCGGAGTGGCAAGACTTCGAAGATTCATTTAAAGATCCTGTAGCAAAGGGGGTTCTTCTTTAATATAACTAACGTTGAAACAGGTATTCGATACGACTTCATGATTTATCTAATTTGGTAGTATTAAAAAGAAGAAAAGAAGTCGACTTTTGTGGAATCAAATGTTATATTAGGATAAGCAGAGGTTTACCTTCTTTCGCAAAACTATCCATTGACGTTTATGAAAACTAAGAAATACCGATAACATTAAAAAACTAAAACCCTTTCAATGATCAACTTTCAAAACCCAACAAAACTTCTACAAACCACTATTAAGTTTTATTTGGGAGCGATATTGTCCTTGTTTATAGGGGGGATATTCTTCTCAATTCAAAATCAGTATTCCTTTTTCCTTGCATTGCCATTTGTATTTTTATTCCTCCTTATCGCATTGATTGGGTTTGTTTTTAACTTGCTAGGCTTATTTTCCAGTTTACAAATGGACGATAAAGAACCGAAAACTGGCAGGAAGAAACTTGTTATGTTGATTGTTAATTTCATACTAGCATTGATAACCTTCCTTGTTTTTCATAAGATTTATGAATCTTTTATGACGTTTCATTATGGGCTTTGATTAAACAAAATAAGCCTCAAGAGAGCTTTATCATTACTGCATAGTTTGTCCAAAACCAGTTAAAACCCCAATTACACTTGGTGATTTTTTAGAATATACTTACCTTGACATCAAGCTCACCAGTAAAGAATTCGCAACCAATTCTTTCACAACAACAAAACCTTTTTAACCATGAAAAAACCCTTTTTCACCATGCTGCTGCTAAGCGTAATCTGCTTATTGCACAGCCAAAAAACCATTGCCCAAGACAAAAACATGGCCGAAAGCACCAACACCTGGCAATCTCCTGACGATGACATTCTTAAAATTCTTCACGCTCCTCAGTTGCCAAGAACCTCCACCTCTCCCCAGAGAACACACATGATATTGACCAATCCCATTATCTACCCTTCTTTGTCGGAGTTGGCAGGGCCTATGCTCAAGCTGGCAGGAACACGGGTGAATCCAAAGAACAATTACTACCATGGAAGACATGGTGGTACTTCTCCAAGAGTACTTACCGTTAAGGATGGAAAAACGGTGCCCTTGAATATTCCAGAAGGAGCAGAAGTTATTGCTACACGTTGGACGGCAGATGGTCAACGATTTGCTTTGAATGTCGGATTTGAAGATCGGGTTGAATTGTGGTTGGGTGACATTAGTGGTCATGTAGAAAAGGTACCAGACATGATTCTTAATCCGCTCATGGATCAAGCGGTGAAATGGTTTCCAGACCAACAGAAATTGTTAATCAGAAGAATCAGAGACCGAGGCGCTGCTCCTCAAAAAGCATCCTTACCAAGTGGGCCTAAAATTTTAGAAGATGCTGGCGCTGGCGCGCGATCAACCTACGAAGCAAGAAACCTTCTTGAAACAGCATATGATGATAAATTATTCAGCTACTATACCGAAAGCGAATTGGTCATCTACGACACGAAGACGAAGCAACAACGAATAATCGGACCTAAAGCAACTTACATGTGGTCAGGTATTTCTCCGGATGGAAATTACCTTTTAGTAGAAAGATTAAAAGCGCCTTGGTCTCATGAAGTAGCATGGTGGCGTTTTGCCCATGACATTGAAGTATGGGATATGAAAGGAAATTTGGTGGAGACTGTTGTCAACCATTCTGTTGCTAACGAAGTGCCGATACATGGTGTGATCACTGGTCCCCGATATGTAAGCTGGCAACCAACGGCTCCGCATACCTTGTTTTGGAGAGAAGCATTGGATGGTGGTAATCCGGTAACGGAGGCTCCATTTAGAGATCGATTGATGAAATGGGAGGCACCATTCAAAAGCAAAGCCGAAGAAGTTTTCAAAGCAGAGCATCGTATACAATCTACCATGTGGGGAGAAACTGATGGGATGCTTTTGGTCTATCAAAGAGAGCGTATTAAAAGATGGCGTTATGCCTGGTTGTTGGATGTAAACAAAGGCACGGCTAAACAATGGTTTGACCTCGATGAAAGTGATCGCTATAATGATCCGGGTTACCCATTGTTCACTCAATTGGATAATGGTCAATATGTCTTCCAAGTGAAAGATGGTTCTATCTATTTCAGAGGAAGTGGAGGGACCAAAGATGGAGATCGCCCATTTGTTGATCAACGAAATATTGAAACTGGAAAAACCAAAAGGATATTCCGATGTGAAAAAGGCAAGTATGAATACTTCGTTGACTTTGCGGAGGAGGACGATACCTTCATCATGAGTTCTGAGTCCTCTACTACGGTGCCTAATTTTTATTTGGCAAAATTTGGTGCTGTCGCTGAAGCGGAGCCTGGGGAGAGTACTAGATCTTTAACCAAGCAGCCCATTACAAAATTTGTGGATCCTAGTCCTGAATTGCGTCAAATCGAAAACAAAATTGTCCGTTACAAAAGAGACGATGGTGTGGAGTTGAGTTTCCAATTGTTGTTGCCTCCGGGTTATAAGGAAGGTACCAAAGTACCTACCGTGGTCTATGCTTATCCTTTGGAATATTCTGGCGCCAAAACTGCTGGACAGGTCAGAGGTTCTTCCAATCGTTTTATGCGAATTTACGGTGCTTCTCACAAGTACTTTTTAATGCGGGGTTATGCGGTCTTGGACAATACGGCTATGCCGATGATCGGTGATCCTGAAACGGTTTATGATTCTTTTGTTCCGCAATTGGTAGCTGATGCTGAGGCGGCGGTCAAGAAAGCCGTAGGAATGGGTATCGCTGATCCGGATAAAATTGGTATTATCGGACACAGCCATGGTGGTTTGATGGTTGCCAATTTGCTGGCGCACACCGATTTGTTTTGCGCGGGTATTGCACGAAGTGGTTCTTACAACAAAACGAATCAACCCTATGGATTCCAGGGAGAACGTCGTTCTCTATTCGAAGCTACTAAATCGTATATCGACTGCTCCCCTACTTTCTTTGCGGACAAAGTCAATGAACCGATTCTAATTATCCACGGTGATGATGATTCCAATCCAGGAACGCTGACTTTCCAGTCGGAGGTTTTTTATGAGGCGGTGAGAGGTTCTGGTGGAACAGCGCGATTGGTTTTATTGCCATTTGAGGATCATGGCTACCGGGCGAAGGAATCTATTGAGCATGTGTTGTGGGAGCAGATGAATTGGTTTGACAAGTATGTTAAGAATCGTGATGTTATGGCGGAGAAGATGGAGAAGGAGAAGAAGTCGAAGCCGTAGGGTTTTGGCTATTAACTGTTGACCGTTAACTGTTAACTTCGCTTGGTTTGCGGAGTTCGTTTTGCGGAATTATTGTTATATTTTTTGGGATGCTTCGCATCTTTTTGACACCAAGATAGTTTTATAACTTATCTTGGTGTTTTCATTGGTGAGTAAGTCAAATAAACTCTTTTCAAAAAACTTATCCCTCACTACGCAAAATAACTGCGTATATCATTTCTACCTTTGTCTTACATTAATTCAAAAAGTAAAATGCAAGCGATTCCTTTTATATCCATTTTTAAGCAAAGCATTCCATTTATTTCTGAGGATTGGAAAAACAAATATGCTAATCTATTAAGTCATGAGCATTGGAATAAAATAGGTGAAAGAATTTTTCTCTTCATTTTTGAGCATAAGATTCATCACAATCCACTTCCAGCTTTTAATGAAGAAATAATTGCGGACTACCCTAGCCATTATCAACATTTTGAGCAACTTAAATCTATTGAAGATAAAACCAAAGATGAACAGGCTCAATTGGTCGCTAAAACCATTGAAAAAACCCCAATCGAATCTTTACTTATCATTTTAGGGCAAAGAAAAACCCCTGCAACCATTTCTGATGAGAATGGCATTCCTCCTGTGAAAGAAGAATTATTGAAAAGTTGTTTCGAACCTTATAATGCACAAATATGCAAAGCAGCCAGAGCAAGAGAAAAGCATATCTCTAGAAATAAAGAGGACGCTTTTTGGGGAAACATTGAAGGAACTCCAGCGGACAAGGAAGAAGTCGCCAAAGCCATTGTCAAAAAAATAATTAAAGAAAAAACTTGGTGGAATGTTTTTACGCATTACAAACATGATGTGGTATATGAAGTAAGGGTAGCATCAGGTCAAGGTATCAGATGGAAAAAAAGCGATTTAGAACTGATTGGTTTCTTAGAACCGTTTATATAAAAGAATTAAATAGAAAAGCAATGAATGATTTTCAACGTCAATATAATTTTTCGGAAATGGAGTGGAAAAGTTGTCTTCAGGTTCTAAACCAACTTAAGGACCAGCCATTTCAAAATCCCGACAATCAATTGTTTTCAGGATTGATTACAAAGATTCACAAACAAGCCAAGAAACAATCTAAGCGAGAAGAGTATTTGCAAAAGAAAATAGCAGATTTGGCCGTACTTCAACGTTCGACTATTTCAAAAAATGCTTTAGCCAATACCACCTTTTATGATGATGAGCAGGTGAAACAATCTTTTACAAAACTGCAATTAGAGAAAAGTTGCTATGCTTGTAATTCGAAATACAGCTTGGCGCATTCTTTTTATAATCGACTCTGTCCATCCTGTTCAAAAACGAATTATAAAAATCGATTTAAGAAAATTGATCTGACAAATCGGAATGTAATTCTTACAGGTGGACGAGTAAAAATTGGTTATGCGACTGCACTTAAGTTTTTAAGAGCGAAGGCAAATTTGACCTTGACCACTCGATTCCCTGCCATTGCTTTAAGCAAATTGCAAAAAGAAAAAGATTACGATCAATGGAAAGACAATTTGAAAGTCTATGGTTTGGATCTACGAAATTTAAAAGCCATTAAAGCTTTTATTCATCATTATGGAAACGAAAATAATTCCTTGGACATTCTGGTAAATAATGCGGCACAAACCATCAAATACACCGATGAATATTATCTGCCTATTTTACAGAATGAGCAGCAACTACTAAAGGCTTTTAAAAACCATCCTTTGCTTTCTGTGAATAATACAGCGGTCACTAGCAAGAAAATGTTACCAAATATCAAGGAGGTCAAAACAGCGCTTAATCGATTTGGAAATCCAATTGATAGCCGGGAAAAAAACAGCTGGAATTCAACATTGGAAGAAGTTCCGGTAACAGAACTTTTAGAGGTTAATTTAATTAATCAAATTTCTCCTTATTTATTAATAAAAGAATTGAGTCCGTTGATGAAAAAATCAAGTTTTAAATATAAGTTCATCGTTAACGTCACTTCTTCGGAAGGGCAGTTTAGTTATGGCAATAAAACAATTTTCCATCCCCACACGAATATGACCAAAGCGGCACTCAATATGTTGACACGAACTTCGGCAAAAGAATATCAAAACTATAACATTTTGATGAGTGCAGTTGATGTTGGGTGGGTCTCGACCGGAGCAAAAGAAGTTTTAAGAAAGCGACAATTCGAAGCAGGATATATTCCGCCTTTGGATTCTGTGGACGGAGCTTCCAGAATTATGCATCCGATTATTGAGGCCATCGAAAATGATCATTTGATTGTCGGAAAATTAATCAAAAATTACAATGAAGAAACCTGGTGATAATTAGTGGTTGGTTTAATTGGAAAAACACTTAGCAAACCTCTAAGAATTGGGAGTTCAATTCTCTCACCACTTTCCACCAGATAGTGAATGGTCGCTTAATTGGAAAAGTACAAGTTTACCAGACTTGAGATGCAAGTTCGGTCCTTGCCCATTCACGACTATGGCGTTAGTTTAAAGGAAAAACACCAACTTGCAAATTGGAACTGAGGGTTCGATTCCCTCACGCCATACTACCTTTTCCGCTCGCTGTGGCAAGGCGCAATGAGCGTCTACCTTTTCTCATAACAGTACCCACAATCAGATTTATCAAAAGTCTCTTCTCTTAATCCTCCATGTGAATAAGCTTTATAGGAATTACCCGCACATAGCTTATTACCCATAAGATAAAAATAAAGCTTAGTAGAACTGAGCTGTTCTAAATCGCAATTATCTGTAATCTCAATCGCTGTAATTTTTATATAGTTCGACCCTTTATTTTTCGGTACTATTTTGGGCAACCTTTGGTTTATGTCTATTCTATATAATTGTATGTAATCAATTTGATCAATGTTGTAATTAAAAATATTATTATATTGTTTGTGAAAACCTCCACCTCTATATGGATTAAGATTATTTACAGACAATTTGAACAACTTAAATGCTGAGCCTTGTTCATCCACAACTTCTATTATCTTTTCGTCTAAGGAATCTACTTCGTATTCTTCGAATTCGATGCGATAATATCTGGTCCTACTTGAATATTTTCCCGTGTAACTTCCGATCATGTTTATAAAAATCGTGTCATTCGATGAACTCCAAATGGCTTCCTGTATTAGTGTATCCAAGTGCCATTCTTTTGTTTCATTCTTGATTTTTTCACTAGGATCGTTGATGTATTTTCTCTTTCCTTTTTGTTTACGGATGGGGTGTTTTCTAAAGGTTTTGAAATGACATTTATTATCCTTTTCAATTGTTAATTCGTGGTCTTTAACATTTGGGCTTCGATATTCGCCTATTAATTGACCATGTGTTAAATTAGACAATAGTAAAAAAAAAATAATTGTTAGAAAATGTTTGATTTGAATTTTGAACATTAGAATAATTATTTTGTCCAAGCATAAACTTTCATAAAAGTACAATACATCAGCAATTCTCACTTTGGGTTCGAATAGCTATAGTTGTCAGTTGATTGTTATTGGTTATTAGTTTCCCAAAACGTAAAAAACCGTGCTTCTATATGATCATTCTTAGACATGAGACTCCAACTCATAGGTAAAACGGGAACTACTGACAATACATAAAGTAACAAACCTTAAATTAGTAAATTTATTGTTAGGCCATTAGAACTCCATCAACCCAAAACATTCTCCAGTTTCCCCACCTCTAAAACCTCCCCAAAAGGCAAAACCTCCTTGGTCGCTCCTCCCCGATTCACCCAAACACAATCCAAACCGAAAGTACTAGCTCCCGCCACATCCCACTGATTCGAAGACAAAAAAACCAAATCCTCCTTCCCCGCATTCAGTTCATCCAACGCCATTTGATACACCACTGGATTGGGCTTAAAAGTCTGAACCGCCTCCACAGAAAGCAGCTTAGAAAAAAAGGAAGTCGTCTTCGTTTTAGTTACCCCAGATTTTAGCATCGCCGGCGTCCCATTAGAAAGTATAGCAATGGTTTTTCCATTGTCATGCAAATGCTGAAGCAGCTCAAAAGCACCCGGTAGCAAATCCGCATTCAGGTAGATCGGCAACAGCAAATCGTCTACCGCCGAATTATCAACTTTGAAATGAGCCTTGGCAAATTGCAATGCCTCCCTAGTAATTTGATCGAAACCAACATAGGCATTCATTTGTCCACGTAGCCAACTATATTCCAGTTGTTTTCGCCGCCAAAGGTTCAACAAAGCTTCTGCATCAGCCCCAACTAAACCCTCCAATTCTACAATCGGAAGCCTAGTGGTAAACAAAGTTCCAAAAGCATCGAAAACATATATTGTCTTGTCTTTTAAATCCATAACGATATTTTAGTTCAAAGTACCACAAATCTATAATTTTTTATTACCTTTTGGGCCGCAAAGACAACATTACATCTTTGTTTAATATTAACTGACCATTTAAACTTTAAGGATTACACATGAAAATTCCCATCTCAATTACGGTGAACGGTGTCACCCATCAAAAAGAAGTAGAAGCAAGAATGCTCTTGAGCCAGTTTCTGCGAGAAGAACTACACCTTACGGGAACCCATATTGGTTGCGACACCAGTAGCTGCGGGGCCTGCACCATTCATCTCGACGGAAAGGCACTTAAATCTTGCTCTATGCTAGTCGCACAAGCCAATGGCCGTTCTGTCACCACCATCGAAGGCATGGCCACTAATGGCACTATGCACCCACTTCAAGAAGGTTTCCATCAGGAACACGGTTTGCAATGCGGTTTTTGTACCCCCGGTATGATAATGACCGCCGCTGATTTATTAAAACGAAATAGCAATCCAAGCGAAAAAGAAATTCGCGAATCTTTGGAGGGCAATTTCTGCCGCTGTACGGGGTATCATAATATTGTGAAATCCATTCAGTACGCAGCGAAGAAAATTGAAGCGTAAATTTATTGTTAAAACAATAAAAGGTAGATGAGGAAGAGAGGAGATGAGGTAGATGGGGCTTCCCACTAACGCGGAATTCCGCGAATTAAGGGAAACCTCATCTACCACATCCACCGCATCACCTCATCTACCCTATTAAAAAATCATATTACCTAAAAAGAAAAAAACTCAATATATGTCAATTGGAACATCTGTAAAAAGAGTGGAAGATGGTCGCTTTCTTACCGGAAAGGGTCGATACACCGACGACATCGTTCTTCCCAACATGACTTTTGCAAAAATAATCAGAAGTCCGCATGCTCATGCAAATATTAAAAGTATAGACACCAGTAAAGCTTCTGCTATGGACGGCGTGGTGGCCGTTTATACTGGTAAAGATACTGCCGAACTCAATGGCGTCCCTTGTGGATGGCAAGTCAACTTCAAAAACGGGGATATCATGAAGGAACCTAAACATCCGCTTTTGGTAACGGATAAGGTGCTTCACGTTGGAGATAGTGTAGCTATTGTTATAGCGGAAACAGAAGCGATTGCTAAAGACGCCGCGGAAATGGTTCTGGTAGATTATGAAGCTTTACCCTCCGTCACCAATCCTAAAAAAGCAGTGGCTGCTGATGCACCTCAAGTTCACTCGGATGCCCCGAGCAATCTTTGTTTTGATTGGGAACTGGGGAATCCACTTGAGGAGGTAGATGCCGCCATAGAAGCTTCTCATCATGTGACTACTTTAGAGTTCACCAATCAAAGAGTGATCCCGAATGCCATTGAACCCAGAGCGGTCATTGGTCAATACGAAGCTCATAATGATAAATATACTTTATACACTTCTTCTCAAAATCCACACTTGATTCGATTGCTGCTTTGTGCTTTCGTTCTCGGCTTACCGGAACATAAAGTTCGGG
>CAZDTI010000311.1:0-10298 GCA_964508085.1 uncultured Saprospiraceae bacterium
TTTCAAAAGCCTGATATTGCAATTGTTGAAATTGATTCAAAATTATTTGACTCTCTTCCAAACAACTTTCATAAAAAGGTAAAGAAAAAGTAAGTACAGATCCTCCAATATTTTGCTCCCAAACAAAGCCGTGCAAAACGCCATTTGGAATAATAATGATACAAGGGGTTTTAATTATAATTTCTTTTCCTTCCGAAAACAAACTTCCTCCACCTTTCTTCAAAATAAAAATCTGAACCAAGTCGGTATGCAAATGTTCGTTGATTTCAAAATTGTAAACGGAGCTTCTTTTCTTTATGGGCTCAATATGAATAGCGGAGTCCCAAAACGGCTTTTGTTGCTCCCCGTAAACACCTTTGAAGTGAAGTAATTGCTTTGGCATATGTTCTAAATTTACCATTAAATTACTCATTATCCATTGAAAAGACAAAATATGTTCGGTTTTTACAAGTTTTAAAAAAATATGTACCATTTTATGTACTGCTGTTGCCCTTAAATTTGTTTGGAAATTGAAAGGAAAAATGACTCTTGATTATTTGTAGTGGGGGGGGTAGGTAGATGGGACGATAGGTGGATGGGTGGATGGGTTCTCCTTCTTTCGCAGTTCTTTACGTTCGAGGGAAGCCCATCCACCCATCTACCTATAACCCATCTACCTTATAAAGAAACCCACTATATATTTGAACTAGAACCAGATATTTGAACTAGAACCAAAATAACATGAAAAAATCATCGACACAAGTTGGCATCATTGGAGCAGGCCCTGCTGGTTTATTTCTTTCCAAGAGACTCCACCTAATGGGAATTGACAATGTGATTTTGGAAAACAGAACTAGGGAATATTGTGAAAACAGATTGCGCGCTGGTCTTCTGGAACAAAATACAACGGACCTCCTAAAAGAAATGGGAATTGATCTAAATCTCAACACCAATGGAATTCCGCATCATGGCGTGTTGCTCAGTTTTAACGGAGATCGAGTACACATTCCTTTTGAAGAATTAACCAATGGTCGGAGAATTACGATCTACGGACAACGGTTTGTCGTCCGAGACATTATCGCAAATTTGGTTGACGTAGAAGATAAGCCGGTACACTTCGAAGCAACCGCTTCCAAAATTGAAGGCATCGAAACGAAGCAACCGGTGATTCATTATACAAAGGATGGAGAAGAGCATGAATTGCATTGTGACTATGTAGCTGCTTGCGATGGTTACCACGGAGTCGGTCGAAAAACCCTTCCTTCCCATACCTTTAATACACACCGTATTGAATACCCCTTTAGTTGGTTGGGAATTTTGGCAAACACGCCACCTTCTTCAGACGAACTGATTTATGCTTTTCACAAAAGAGGATTTGCACTATTGAGTTATCGTTCTGAAACGGTAAGTCGGTTGTACATCCAAGTGGACAATAACGATAAAGTTGAAAACTGGTCTGACGACAAATTATGGGACGAACTACAATTGCGCTTGGGCTCCAATGGCTGGAAACTCAACCGTGGCACCATCACCCAAAAGAGCATCACACCAATGCGTAGCTATATGATTGACCACATGCAACATGGACGATTATTTATGGCTGGCGATGCGGCGCATATTGTCCCACCAACTGGAGGAAAAGGATTAAACTTGGCCGTTGCGGATGTACGATTATTAAGCAAAGCATTTGAAGCGCATTATAAAAAGAATGACCACACGAAGCTGGACAATTATTCAAAAGATGCGTTGCGCAGGGTCTGGAGAACACAACATTTTTCCAATTTTATGACGCAGCAATTTCATAAGCGTTTTGAGAATGATTCTTTCGATTATCATTTGCAAAAGGCGCAATTTGATTATATAAAAAATTCACATGCGATGCGGACGACGATTGCGGAGAATTATGTTGGGTTGAAAGAATTATAGTAAGTAGTAAGTAGTAAGTAGTAAGTAGTAAGTGGGACTTAATACTTACTACTTAAAACCTACTACTTATAACACCTACTACTTAAAAAAAATTATTATGACAAAAGAAGAAAAAAAAGCTTTACGAAAAGCATTCGAAGATATTCCCGGCACCAGAGTTTTCACTCCGGAACGAAGTCGTGTGGGTTATCATTTGAACCAATTTTGCATGACGCTCAATAAAGAAGAAGGTCGGCAAGCCTTTAGAGCAGATGAACGAGCTTACCTCGACAAATTTCCCATGACAGAAGAACAAAAACAAGCCATATTGGATAGGGAATGGATAAAGCTGTTAGACCTTGGTGGCAACATTTATTACACTTGGAAAATTGCTGCTTGTGATAGAAAGTCCATGCAGCACATTGGCGGGAAAATGTCCGGAATTACGGAAGAGGAGTTTAGGGAAATGATGTTGAGTGGTGGAAGATCGATTATTGGAAATCGGAGTAAGGAGAGTGATTATTAAATAGGTAGTAAGTTTTAAGTCGTAAGTATTAAGTAGACCTTATTACTTAAAACCTCATACTTAAAACTTACTACTTAAAACCTAATACCTAAAAAAAATGGCAAAAATAGTAGGCGGAGTAGGATGCTCCCACGTACCACCAGTTGGAATAGCACATGACAAAGGAAAAGCAAAAGATGGTTATTGGTCTCCTTTATTTGAGGCCTTACCACCAGCCAGAAAATGGTTGGAAGATATTAAACCAGATGTAGTGATTGTGGTTTTCAATGATCATGCAACTTCTCTGTCATTCAAAATGATTCCAACCTTTGCGATTGGAGTTGCTCCTTTTTATGCAAATGCAGATGAAGGCTATGGCCCTCGCCCAATTCCAGATTATGATGGCGCACCAGAGTTAGCCTGGCATATAGCAGAGTCCTGTATTTTAGACGAGTTTGATTTGACCATCGTTAATGAATTGGATCTTGATCATGGATTTTCGGTACCAATGACAATCATGTTTGGAGAACCTGAAGCATGGCCAGTTAAAGTAATTCCAATTTGTGTGAATGTAATTCAATATCCTCCTCCGACGGCAAACCGTTGTTACAATCTTGGTAAAGCGATTCGAAAAGCAGTAGAAGAATACGATGAGGATTTGAGAGTGGTTATCGCTGGAACGGGTGGCATGTCCCATCAGTTACAAGGCGAAAGAGCAGGGGTTATCAACACGGAATTTGACATTAACTACCTTAATAATTTAGGTACGGATAATGACAAAAACAAAACCCGACCACATATCGACTATATACGTGAAGCAGGGACAGAAGGAATAGAACTCGTCATGTGGCAAGTCATGCGTGGTGCAATGGATGATAAGGTGGTAGAGAAATTCCGGAAGTATCATGTTGCAAGTTCCAATACAGCATTCGGAGTGATCTGCTTTGAAGATGCGCCAGCAGAAAAATCTGAAACGGAAGTGAAGGCGATGAAGGAACCCGAGTTAGTGGAGTATGCGAACGCCATAGGGATTAAAGCACATGTGAATGATTTGAAAAAAGATACGCTTGATAAAGTCTTAAATAAACTAGGGTACAACTAATAATTAACCAATAAAAATCAACCATAAAATGAATGTAATAATGGCTGGGGCAGGTTCCATCGCCCGTAAACATTTAAAAGCAATTGAAAATATTCCTTACGCCAAAGTAATATCTCTTGTAACGCCTAATGGCGAAGAAGGGAAAGAAGTAGCGAAGGCAAATGGAATCCCTAAAGTTTATCCGACATTGGCAGAAGCCTTGGCCGATCCTGATGCGGATTGTGCAATATTATGTACGCCAAGTCCCATGCACTCCAGTCAAGCGGTAGAAACAATGAAAGCCGGAAAGCACGTTTTGGTAGAAATTCCAATGGGAGTGTCTTTAGAAGAATCTCGAATAATTTGTGATGTACAAAAAGAAACGGGATTGACTGCTATGGTTGCTCATACTCGTCGCTTCAATCCACCACACCAATGGTTACACGACAAATTTAAAAGTGGAGAATTAACGCTTCATCACTTAGTGGTGGAAACGCTTTTTCACAGAAGAGAAAATAAAAGTGCACTTGGCGTAAAAAGAAATTGGCCAGACCATTTGTTGTGGCATCATGCCTGCCATAGTGTTGACCTCTTTGCTTGGCAAACTGGAGAAACATTGATTAAACGATGGGCGCAGCAAGGGCCGGTTAGTCCAATCATCGGAGTGCCTTTAGATATGACCATCGGCTTAAAATCTCAAAGTAATAAATTATGTACCGTAGCTTTGTCTTTCAATAATGAAGGGCCGCTTGGTTCCTGGTTCAGATATATTTGTGAGGAAGGAACTTTCAAAGTACGCTACAATGACATGACCGACGGCTGGGACAAACCCGTTGATTATGATTGGAAGGGCGTCTCTGATAATGGAATCGAATTGCAAGACCGCGAATTTTTCGAAGCCATAAAGGAAGGTAAAACACCTGAGGCCAGCGCAGACTCTTGTTTCGTGGCCATGGAAAATTTACATAAGTTGGAATACGTAGCTCAGAATTAAGTAGTAAGTAGTAAGTGGGACTTAATACCTCATACTTACTACCTACTACTTAACACCTACTACTTAAAAAATATATATTATGACAAAGAAATTATTAGTTGTTGGTGCGCATTCGGCGGATTATGTTTGGCGGGCCGGAGGTACCATTGCAAAAGTAGTGGAGCAGGGAGGCGAAGTTTTAAACCTTGCTTTATCTTATGGAGAACGTGGGGAATCTGGCGTTCTATGGAAAGAAAATCCAAACCGTTCTGTGGATGAAGTTAAAAAGATCCGGCACGATATGTCGGTGGAAGCTTCCGCAATTTTGGGTTGTGAATTTCGCTGTTTGGATTGGGGAGATTACCCGATGATCGTTACGGATGAACGCATCCAACAGGTGGCAGACATCATTAGAGAATTTGCACCCAATGTGATCATCACCCACACGCCTGTAGATCCATTTAATCCAGATCATCCTTTAGCTTATCAGGTGGTTGAAAAAGCAAGATTGTTATCTGCGGGTGCCGGAGTGGCTGCAGCGTTCAAGAGAATTGATCCTCCAATTTGGTATTCTTTTGAACCGCATCAACCGGAGCTATCGGGCTTTGTACCCAATACATTTATTGACATCACTTCTGTTTTTGAAAAAAAGATAGCAGCGATGGGCTGTATGCGCGCGCAGGAGTATTTAAAAAATTATTACACCGAGTTGGGCTCACGCAGAGGCAACCACGCTCGTCGAATTTCAGGCAAACAACATATCAAATTTGCAGAGGCACATCAACGTGTAGTTCCTGTTGTAATTGATACAATTGTTCCTGATATTCATTTTTCCTAATAAGGAGCGAGGGGTGAGGAGCGAGGAGTCAGGTGCCCACTATTTGCGTTACCAGACACCTCGAACCTTTTAGGAGTGAGGAGTCAGGCGCCCATACTAGGTGCATTACTAGACACCTCGCCCCTCACCCCTCGCACCTCACACCTTAAAAAATGTCAACAAAAGCACAACTAGAAGAACTCTCCCAATTCGGAACGGCAACCATCCACGAGGCCATCGGAAAAATTGGAAACCTTCCTTTTCAAATCAAACCGATCAACAAAGAAATGCGCATTTGTGGTCCGGCTTATCCCGTTAAAGCAAAGGCATTTATGAATATTAATTTGCATCGAGCTTATGCTTATGCAAAACCAGGTGACGTCATCATTGCAGATTGTTCAGGTGGTTACGAAGCGGGGTACTGGGGCGACTTGCTGACTTCAGGTGCGATGAAACAAGGCATTTCAGGATTGGTTATTAATGCCTGTGTCAGAGATGCGGACGAAATTGAGGAACTGGGTTTTCCCGTTTTCTGCCGAGGGTTTTGTATCAAAGGAACGGGTAAAGATCCGGAGGGGAGTTTGAATGAACCGATCACTATTGGAGAGGTGACTGTTAACCCTGGGGATATTGTGGTGGGGGATCGAGATGGTGTGGTGGTGGTTCCCAAAGATATGATTGAGGAGGCGATTGAGAAGTCGTATGCCAGGGAGAAGAAGGAGGCGAGGGTTAGAGCTCGACTCAACCAAGGAGAAACTTCTTTACAAATCTATGGGTGGGATAAAAAATTTGGGTATTAAGTAGTAGGTCGTAAGTAGTAAGTATTAAGTAGTAGGTCGCAATTGGTGTTTTTTTAAAAAAATTGTACTTTGTATTTTTTTTGTTAGGAAGGAATAAAAAAATACACGCCAATTTATATTTCACCTTACTTAAAACTTACTACCTCATACTTACTACTTAACACAGACCAAAAAATGAGAACACCTAGCGCCTTGAAGGATAAGACATTTGACTTCGCAATTAGAATCGTAAAATTGTACAAATACTTAAGTCAACAGAAAAAAGAATTTATTTTAAGTAAACAACTGTTGCGTTCTGGGACAAACCCTGGAGCAATGGTAAGAGAAGCTTTTAACGCTGAGAGTGATAAGGATTTTGTTCATAAATTAAGTATCGGACAAAAGGAAATTGGAGAAACAATATACTGGTTAGAACTTTTATTTGCTACAGATTATATTTCCAAAGAACAATTTGATTCAATCAATAATGATGCAATCGAAGTTATGAAACTTGTCAAAAGCTCAATCATAACTAAGAAGCGAAAAATGAAGGGTAAGTTAGGTAGTAAGTAGTAGGTATGAGGTAGTAAGTCCCACTTAGAACTTACTACCTACTACTTCATACTTACTACCTATTACTTAATACTTAAAGAACATGAAAATAGGAATTCTCGGACTGGGTGAAGCAGGAAGTCATTTCGCAAATGACTTAGCAGCGCTTGGGGTTGAAGTAAGCGGCTGGGATCCAAATTTAAAACGTGAATTAAACCCTAAAATTCATTTTGCAAAAAACAATCCAGCCGCAGTAAAAAATGCCGACATTATTTTCAGCGTCAACTACACTTCGGAATCTCATTACATTGCTAATGAGGTTTTGTCTTCTTTAAAAAAAGGAGCTATTTATTGCGAAATGAATACCTCTTCCCCACAAACTAAAATTGAAATAGAGAAAATTTTAGCACCTGCTCAAATTCATTTTGTTGATTTAGCCATCATGGCCCCTGTCCCACCAAAAGGGATTCAAGTTCCTCTTTTGGCAAGTGGTGGTGGCGCAAATTTATTGTTAGAAAAATTGGCTCCTCTAGATTTGAACTTGACCTTTTTAAATAATAAAACAGGAGACGCCGCAGGAAGAAAATTGCTTCGGTCAATTGTTTACAAAGGAGTAGCCGCAGTTGTTTGCGAAGCGATGGAGGCAGGGGAGCATTTTGGTTTGGAGGAATATATTCGGACTCAAATTAATTCCATCATTGGAGACAACGATGAATTGATTGACCGATTTGTAAAAGGTAGTCGAACTCATGCTAAGCGACGGATGCATGAAATGGAAGCAGTTGTAAGTATGTTGGACAATGAAGAATTGGATTCTATTATGTCGGGAGGAGCGGTTAAGAATTTGAAGAAATATTTGTGAAATAGGTAGTAGGTAGTAAGTTTTAAGTAGTAAGTAAGTGGGACTTAATACCTCATACTTACAACCTAATACCTAAAACCTACTACTTAACACTTACTACTTAACACTTACTTAAAAAAAAATGCATAAACAAATAGTCATCATCGGCGCCGGCCCCTCAGGTTTACTTCTAGCTCGAATGCTTTCCAATCGAGGGATGGACTGTTTGATTTTAGAAAATAGGAATGAGGCTTTTTTGAGCAAATTAAACAGAGGTGGTTTCTTAGAAGGTAAGATTGTAAGCACATTGTTAAAAGAAAAGGCGAGCCAGCGTCTTGCTGCTAAAGGAATTCCTTTGACTCAAATCAATTTTCAAATTAATGGAGAACATATTCCGCTTTCTTTAAAGGCAAATTCCTCCAAAAAACAAGCTGTAATCTATGATCAGAAAAACCTAGTTTTTGATTTAATCGAAAGCTTGAAAGTAGATGACATTCCAATAATTTTTGAAGCAAAAGGACAGCGTTATGAAGGCTTGGAAAGCGATAAAGTAAAAATCGTTTATACTCTGGACGGACAGCTTCATGATATAACTTGCGATTACGTGGTGGGCTGCGACGGCTTTCGAGGAATCAGTAGAAGAAGCATTCCCCGAGCGCAACGAACGGAGGCAAAAGAAGAGTTGGATTTTGCTTGGTTGGAATGGATTGTGGAAGGAGAACCCGAGTCTAAAGTTCCAATCATCGCCTTTCAAAAAGATGGTTTTGCCATGCAAACGATAAATGTAAATAATCAAACCAGATATTATTTTCAAATTGAAAGAGGGACAGAAGTGGATGACTTGCCACCACAAGAAGAAATTTGGGACGAGCTGGAAAAACGATTGGGCGTAAAAACTTCGAGAGGGGAAATGTTTAATAAGAAGTTAGACTACATGCGCTTCTTTTTTTCAAACTTGATGCAGCATGGGCGATTATTTATCGCAGGAGATGCGGCGCACCAAGTTCCGAGACTGGGTTCAAAAGGAATCAACATGGCTTTAGCAGATGCGATAAATTTAGCGGAAGCATTTGATGCTTTTTATAATCTCAATGAAAAAATATTCTTAGACAGTTATTCATCTCTTTGTCTTGGTGAAAATTTGATTAAACTAGAATATACCGTTTATCTAAATCAAATTTTTCATAAAAGTAAAACACACGCTTTTGAAGCACAAGTCAAAGAGATAAAAGATTTATTAACCCAAGAAAATAAGAAACAAAAACTCATTGAGTTTTTAGTCGGATAAAACATGCAAAAATCCATTCCATTCGCACAACTTCGAGGAGGCAGTTCCAAAGGGGTTTATTTAAATGCCAAAGACCTTCCTTCGGATACTGAAGAAAGGGACAAAGTTGTCCTTGCCATCATGGAAGGAGTTGGCCATGGAGATCCTCGACAAATTGATGGATTGGGCGGAGCAGATTCTTTGACCGCAAAAGTAGCAGTGGTTTCTCCTTCAGATATTATAGGTGTTGATTTGGATTATTTATTCATCCAAGTCGTCATTGGAAAAGGACATTTGGCAACGGTTCAAAACTGTGGAAACATCTTGGCGGGCGTTCTTCCTTTTGCCATTGAAACAGGAATGTTATCCGCTAAGAAAAACCAGACCACAGCGGTAATCCGAATGGTCAATAGCAATGCCCTTTGTGAAGTAACCCTGGAAACGCCCGATGGGAAAGTCAACTACAAAGGAGACGCTAAAGTCGATGGTGTACCCGGAACGGCTGCCCCGATCATTTGCAATTACCTTGATGTTGCTGGTAAAAACTGCGGAGCCTTACTTCCCACTGGAAACACAAAAGATGTGGTAGATGGTATTGAATTAACCTGCGTGGATAATGGAATGCCCGTTGTCGTTTTACGAGCCAATGATTTTGACATCTCCGGTTATGAAACAAAAGCGGAATTAGATGCCAATGAAAGCCTAAAAAAGCGACTGGAAAGTATTCGTCTGCAAATTGGCCCTCTGATGAACTTAGGAGACGTTGCTAACAAAACAGTCCCAAAAATGTGTCTGATCTCGCCTGCGAAAAATGGCGGAGTGGTCAACACTCGAACGTTTATTCCTCATGTTTGTCATGCTGCAATTGGAGTGTTAGGAGCGGTGTCCGCTGCCACAGGTGCCATACTTCTGGGTTCAGTTGGAGAAGGAATTGTAGAGCCTTCAATAGATTTAAACACGCCAATGTCGATTGAGCATCCTTCTGGTGCATTTACCGTCAACCTGACTGTCGAAAAAGAAAATGGAGTTTTGAATTTTAAAAAATCTGGTGTAATCAGAACAGCACGGCTAATTAGTAAAGGAGAAGTTTTTATACCATAAAAATAAAAAACGTGGATTTAAAATTAAAAAACAAAATCGCTTTAGTAACAGGCGCAAGTAAAGGACTTGGATTTGCAGCAGCACTTCGACTGGCAAAAGAAAATTGTAACGTCATTATTTCTTCCAGAAGTGAGGCCAATCTTGCAGAGGCTGTCAGCGTGATTAAAAGCGAAACAGGACAAACTGTTTTGTCTTTTCCCGCTGATGTTTCCAAAAAGGAAGACATCGAGAAGCTTTTTGATTTTATAAAAAAAGAAGCTGGAAGTTTAGACATTTTATTGTCCAACTCAGGCGGCCCAAAGCCAGGAACATTTGATTCCTTTGATGATCAAGATTGGTATGACGCGATGGATAATAGCTTGATGAGTACCATCCGATTATTTAGAGGAGGAATAGAAATGATGAAAGGTCAAGGAGGGCGTCTATTAGTCATCACAACTACAGGTGCAAAACAACCGCAACCCAATTTATTATTAAGCAATACTTTTAGAGCTGGAA